>JAFTNX010000058.1 GCA_017451665.1 Oscillospiraceae bacterium
ATGACGCATCAAATGCAAAAATCGCTCTTGCACAGCTACCTATGGAGGAATTACAGCTTCAGAATACCTACAAGTTTTTATCGCAGGTAGGAAACTACGCTTTGTCGGTATCTAAAAAAGCCGAGCAGGGCGAAAAGCTCACCACGGAAGAATACAACAATCTGAAAACTCTTTATGATTATTCAAAGGATTTTTCAAGAAGTATGTGGGCGCTTGAAAACCTTACAGAAAGTGGTCAGATTGTGATTACCAACCTTGAGGTAAACACCGACAGCGAAATTCCCGATATAACTGACGGCTTCAAGGAGTTTGAAGAAGGCTTTGAAAACTACCCTGCCCTTATTTATGACGGGCCTTTTTCTGACCACATTTTAGAAAAAACACCTCTTATGCTTGAGGGACAAAGCGAAATTTCTGAAGAAAATGCCAGAAAATTAGCCTCAAAGGCTTGTAACGTGAATGAAAATCAGCTTCAGTCGGGTGAGCCAGAGGCAGGAAAAATGCCGTCTTATGTTTTTGACGCAGATGGTGTTAGCGTTGCAGTTACAAAGCGTGGCGGATTTTTAAGCTATATGATTAAAAGCCGTGAAGTGGCCTCAACTTCAATTTCCACAAGCAAGGCTCTGAATAACGCTGTTGACTATCTTATTTCTCTTGGCATTTCAGGAATGAAAGTCACCTATTACGAAACCTACAACAATGTTATGACAATAAACTTTGCCTCAAAGCAGGATGACGTTTTGTGTTATACCGACCTTATCAAAGTGTCAGTTGCACTTGATAACGGAGAAATTTTAGGCTTTGACGCAAGGGGCTATATTGTAAATCACACTCTAAGGGATTTCCCTGACGAAAGAATTTCACAAAAGCAGGCGAAGTCACTTGTTTCACCTCTTCTGACAATTAAAGAAACACAACTTGCGCTTATTCCTACAAATTCACAGGGAGAAGTTTTGTGCTACGAGTTTCTTTGTGAAAGCGCCGACGGAAACAAAATTCTCGTTTATATCGGCGTAGAAAGTGGCGAGGAAGAGGACATTTTAATTCTCTATCAGACAGAAAACGGCGTTTTGACAATGTAATACTATTATAAAAGGAGTAAAAATTATGGCAGTAGAATTTTTAAAATCAGTTACACGTGAAAATCTTATGCGTGCTTTTGCCGGTGAAAGTCAGGCGAGAAACAGATATACCTTTGCAGCACAGCAGGCTAACAAACAGCAACTTTTTGTAATCGAAAAGCTCTTTGAATTTGTTGCAAATCAGGAAAAAGAACACGCAGAAGTTTTTTACAATCACTTAAAGCCGTCAGCAGGCGAAACTGTAAACATTCCTGACGCAGGCTATCCTGTTGACATTGCAGATGACATCAAGAAGCTTCTCCGTATGGCTGAACACAACGAATACGAAGAAAGCCGTGACGTTTATCCTGCTTTTGCAGAAAAAGCCAAGGAAGAAGGCTATTTTGAGGTTTACAGTTCTTTTTCAAACATTGCTACCGTTGAAGAAAACCATGGAAAGCGTTTTGGTGTTTTTGCATCTCACCTTGAAAACGGCACACTTTTTTCAAGTGACAAAAAGGAAAACTGGTACTGTATGAACTGTGGTTATATTTTTGAAGGCACAACAGCACCACTTTCCTGTCCTTCTTGCAAAAAGCCACAGGGGTATTTCATCAGACTTGAAATGACACCTTGGGGCGTTAATGAAAACCAGAAAGGATAAGCTATGCAAAATAAAAGAATTGAAAAAATTACTTCCCGTGAAATTTTAGACAGCAGAGGTAACCCGACAGTTTCAACTTCGGTAACTCTGTGCGACGGGACAACTGCAACAGCGTCAGTACCGTCAGGTGCGTCAACAGGTAGTTTTGAGGCATACGAACTTCGTGACAAGGACGAAAAGCGTTTTGGTGGTCGTGGGGTTATGGGGGCAGTTGAAAACGTTCGAGAAAAAATCGCTCCCGAAATTATCTCCCTCAACACTTCTGACTTGGGCGTAATCGACAGGGCACTTTTAAAACTTGACGGAACAGACAACCTTTCAAAGCTTGGTGCAAACGCAGTTTTGTCAGTTTCAATGGCAGTAGCAAAAGCAAATGCCAAAAGTATGAAAATCCCGCTTTTTCAGTATCTTGGTGGAATTAACGGCACTACCCTGCCTGTGCCGATGATGAACATTTTAAATGGTGGTGCACACGCCTCAAACAACATTGACATTCAGGAATTTATGATTATGCCGGTGGGATTTAAAACTTTCCGTGAAGGTGTTCAGGCTTGTTGTGAGGTATATCACATTTTAGGCGGACTTCTTATGGGGTGTAATCTTTCTAAGAATGTGGGCGACGAGGGTGGCTATGCACCATCACTTGACAGCGAGGAAGACGCAATTCTCCTGATAATTGAGGCTATCAAAAAAGCAGGCTACAACACCGACCAGATTAAGCTGGCACTTGACGTAGCATCAGGTGAATGGCAACACGGTGGTGGCTATATTATGCCAAAAAGCCAAAAGGCTTTTACAAGCGATGAGCTTATTTCTCATTGGGAAAAGCTCTGTGAAAAGTACCCGATTATTTCAATTGAAGACCCTATCGGCGAAAACGACTTTGAGGGTTGGGGAATGCTAACAAAGCGTATGGGAAAATCTGTTCAGCTTGTGGGAGATGACTTTTTCGTTACAAATCCTGCACGCCTGAAAAAAGGTATCAACGAGGGCTGTGCTAACGCAATTTTAGTTAAAGTAAATCAGATTGGAACTCTCACAGAGGCATTCAAGGCTGTAAATCTTGCAAAAAGACACGGCTATAACACAATTATTTCCCACAGAAGTGGCGAAACTGAGGATACCACAATCGCCGATATTGCAGTAGGTCTTAACGCAGGTCAGATAAAAACAGGTGCGCCTTGCAGGTCGGAAAGAACAGCAAAATACAACAGACTTATGATGATTGAGGACTGTCTCGGAAAAAATTCACACTACTTTAAAATCAAGGGCAGATAATTTCTGTCCTTTACATATTGTTAATTGACTTATTATGCAAAACTGTGGTATAGTATGATAAAGGTTTTCTTATGAAAGGACGATACTATGAAACAGTTTAAAATGCTTATTAACGCAAGCGACAAAATCGGTCACATCAATCCTGAAATCTACGGACATTTTTCTGAACATTTAGGAAGATGTATCTACAACGGAATTTACGTTGGCGAGGATTCAAAAATTCCTAACATTCACGGAATAAGAAAAGACGTAGTTGAAGCATTCAAAAATATTAAAATGCCTGTTTTAAGATGGCCGGGTGGCTGTTTTGCAGACGAATATCACTGGAAAGACGGCATTGGTGACAAAGCACAGCGTAAAAAGATGATTAACACAAACTGGGGTGGCGTTGTTGAGGATAATTCCTTTGGAACACACGAATTCTTTGAGCTTTGTGAGCTTGTTGGCTGTGAGCCTTATATCGCTGGAAACGTAGGAAGCGGCACAGTTCAGGAGCTTTCCGAATGGGTTGAATATATGACCTTTGACGGGGTTTCACCTATGGCTGAACTGAGAGGTAAAAACGGAAGAGAAAAGCCTTGGAAACTGAAATATTTAGGTATCGGCAACGAAAACTGGGGCTGTGGTGGAAATATGCGTCCTGAATTTTATGCTGACGTTTATAAGCAGTTCCAGAGTTTTTGTAAAAACTATTCAGGAAACGACCTTTTTAAAATTGCCTGTGGGCCAAGTGGCGACGACTACAACTGGACAGAGGTTATGATGAAGAATGTGAAGGACTATCATATGAAGGGACTTTCACTTCACTTCTACTATGTTCCTGACTGGAATAACAAGGGCTTTGCTACTGAATTTGACGAAAATGATTACTACACAATTCTTTCAACTGCTAACAGAATTGAAACTCTTATCAAGGGACATACCGAGATTATGAACAGATACGACCCTGAGAATAAAATCGGTCTTATCGTTGACGAGTGGGGCTGTTGGTATGACGTTGAAAAGGGTACAAATCCAGGATTTTTATATCAGCAGAATACTATGCGTGACGCTATTGTGGCAGCTTTGTCACTTAACATCTTCAACCGTCATTCAAAGCGTGTAATTATGGCTAATCTTGCACAGGTTGTCAATGTTTTGCAGGCTGTTATTCTTACAGACGGCGAAAAAATGCTTTTAACACCTACATACCACGTTTTTGACCTTTATAAGGAGCATCAGAATGGCGACTGCGTATACTGTTACACCGATAACGAAAATCTCTGTGACGGTAAGAATGTGCCTATGATTTCAAGCTCTGCATCTGTAAAGGACGGAGTTATGACAATCACACTTGCGAATGCATCACTTAACGACGAAGCTGAAATTTCCTGCGACATCTGTAACTTTGACGCTAAGGAAGTAACTGCAAGAATTCTCGCAGACGATGTTCACGCATATAACGACTTTGACGCACCTGAAAACGTTAAAATCAAGCCATACACAGCTACTCTTGAAAACGGCAAGTTAAAGGTAAACCTCCCTGCTTGCAGCGTTGTGGAAATTACATTAAAATAAAAAAATGCCCGTAATCTTTAAGATTACGGGTTTTTGTTTATACTGTCAGCTGTTGTCGCATTATTGACAACAGCTTTTTTTCACGCCTTGACACCTGCACCTGCGTCATATCAAGAGTTTTTGCAACCTCCATCTGGGTTTTGTCCTTAAAATAGCGAAGATAAATAAGCCGTCTGTCCCTGACATCAAGGGCTTCAAGAAGCTGACTTATTGACAAGGAATTTGTTATTTCCTCGTCAGGCGAAACGGTAGGAATGTCAATTTCCCCACCCCCCTCATCGTCAGACTCAGTTAAACTAAGTGGTGGCAGAGAAACATTCAGTGCCTCAATAACATCTTCCTTTTCAAGGGACGACAGCTGTGAAAGCTCATTTATGGTAGGCTCACGACCTTCCGTAACAAAAAAGCTGTCACGGAGTTTTGCTATGCGAAGTGAGTTTTCCTTGACACTCCTTGAAACCCTCACAGTGCCTCCGTCACGAAAAAGCCTTTTGATTTCCCCTAAAATAACGGGTACAGCGTAGGTTGATAGCTTGACACCTCTTTCTTCATCAAAGGCGTTGCAGGCCTTTACAAGCCCCACACAGCCTGCGCTGTATAAATCATCATAGTCAATTCCCTTGCCACGAAAACGGTTTGCACAAAGGTGAACAAGTCCCAGATTTTTTTCACAAAGCTGATTTTTATTAGTTTCCATAGGCTGTTTCCTTTCAAAAAATATGTATCAGCCTTTTTCTTTGAGCCTTTTCACCATTGTGACGGTAGTGCCTTTCCCCGTTGCACTTTTTACCGACAGCTTGTCCATAAAGCTTTCCATAATTGAAAAACCAAGCCCTGCCCTTTCCTCGTCAGCACCCGTTGTAAAAAGTGGCTCTCTTGCCTTTTCAACGTCCTCAATTCCACAGCCTCTGTCCTTTATGGAAATGTAAACTATTCTGTCCTTGTAAATTCGCCCTTCGAGAATTACACTGCCACTTTTGTCCTTGTATCCGTGAACAATTGCGTTTGTAACTGCCTCGCTGACAGCAGTTTTTATGTCGGAAATATCCTCAACTGTGGGATTTAACTGTGCTAAAAATCCACTTACAACCATTCGTGACAGCATTTCATTCTGCGACAGCGCCGGAAACTGAATTTTCATTTTGTTTTGAATATCCTTGTTTACAAGCTTCAAGCTTTTTCACCTCCGTTTTGATTTTTTCGCCATCTTCAATGACTTTTTCCTTGCAGTTTATAATCCTTGCAAGCTTGCCTATTCCCGAAATCATCATAACCTTTTTTATAGGTGGTGGTGGGTTCAGTATAACAACCTTACCTTCCCTTTCGCTCATAATCTTATAACGCCCCATAACAAGACCTATGCCTGACGAGTCCATAAAGGTTACTCCCGAAAAATCAAGCTCTAAAAATCTCGGCTCACGTCTTTTGATTTCACTGTCAATGCGAAATCTTATTTCTTTTGCTGTGTGGTGGTCAAGCTCGCCCTGAATGTAAACCGTCAGAGTTTCTTTGTAAAATACAAAGCCTGCACTCATTTTTAAACCTCCTTTTTGTTTTCTATTAAAATAATAACAGCCTCCCGACGTGAAAATTGTCGAAAGACTGCATAAAAAACTCACTACCTTTTACGATAGTGAGTGAATTTTTAAATCCGTCGGCAAAGCCGACACCTTAATTGTCAATTGTCAATTGTCCATTGTCAATCTAATTGCAAACGTCACGTTTGCTGTTCTTCCTGTATGTCTGGGTAGACTGAAAGCAT
>JAFTNX010000059.1 GCA_017451665.1 Oscillospiraceae bacterium
ACTGACCCTTACCACCTGACTGTCTTGCGTACATATGGTCAACGTCAGCGCTGCCCTTGATAGCTTCCTTATATGAAACCTGAGGAGCACCTACGTTAGCTTCAACCTTAAATTCACGGAGAAGTCTGTCTACGATGATTTCGAGGTGAAGTTCACCCATACCAGCAATGATTGTCTGGCCTGTTTCTTCGTCTGTATAAGTCTTGAATGTTGGGTCTTCTTCAGCAAGCTTTGAAAGTGCGATACCCATCTTTTCCTGACCTGCCTTTGTCTTTGGCTCGATAGCGAGCTGGATAACAGGCTCAGGGAATTCCATAGATTCGAGGATAACAGGGTTCTTTTCGTCACAAAGTGTATCACCTGTTGTAGTATTCTTAAGACCTACAGCAGCACCGATGTCACCTGCATAGATAATTTCGATATCCTTTCTATGGTTTGAGTGCATCTGAAGAATTCTACCAATTCTTTCTGTCTTGCCCTTTGTAGCGTTATATACATTTGAACCAGCTTCGAGTACACCTGAGTAAACTCTGAAGTAGCAGAGCTTTCCAACGACTGGGTCAGTTGCAATCTTGAATGCGAGAGCTGAGAATGGCTCTTCGTCTGAAGATGGTCTTGTACATTCTTCATCTGTATCAGGGTTAATACCCTTGATATCTTCAATATCTGTTGGAGCTGGCATATAATCGATGATAGCGTCAAGGAGCTTCTGAACGCCCTTGTTCTTATATGAAGTACCACAGCATACAGGAACCATTGTATTATCAATAGTGCTCTTTCTGATGCAAGCCTTCATTTCTTCGATTGTAAGTTCCTCTCCGTCGAGATACTTCATCATGAGTTCTTCGTCCTGTTCAGCAACATGTTCAAGGAGTTCGCCTCTGTACTTTTCAGCGAGTTCCATCATGTCAGCAGGAATATCTTCAACTCTGATGTCTTTTCCGAGGTCATCGTAGTAAACATAAGCCTTCATTTCGAGAAGGTCGATAATTCCCTTGAATGTATCCTCAGCGCCGATTGGAAGCTGAATCGGAACAGCATTTGTCTTAAGTCTTGAATGGAGCATTTCGAGAACTCTGAAGAAGTCCGCACCCATGATATCCATCTTATTAACGTATACCATACGAGGAACCTTGTAGTTATCAGCCTGTCTCCAAACTGTTTCTGTCTGTGGCTCAACGCCGCCCTTAGCACAAAGAACTGTTACAGAACCGTCGAGAACTCTGAGTGAACGTTCTACTTCTACTGTAAAGTCTACGTGTCCTGGTGTGTCGATGATGTTAAGTCTATGGCCCTTCCAGTAGCATGTTGTAGCAGCTGAAGTAATTGTAATACCTCTTTCCTGCTCCTGTGCCATCCAGTCCATAGTAGCACCACCGTCGTGAGTTTCTCCCATTTTGTGGTTTACACCAGTATAAAAAAGGATACGCTCTGTTGTCGTTGTCTTACCAGCGTCAATATGAGCCATGATACCGATATTTCTGGTATCCTGCAATGAACAATCTCTTGCCATATTTTCCTCCTGTTTATACTATTACCATCTGAAATGTGCGAAAGCCTTATTAGCTTCAGCCATCTTATGAGTATCGTCACGCTTCTTGCATGAACCACCTACGCCGTTGATTGCGTCCATGATTTCAGCTGCAAGTCTTTCCTTCATTGTTTCTTCGTTACGTTCTCTTGAATACTTTGTAATCCATCTGAGACCGAGTGTCTGACGTCTTTCCGGTCTAACCTCCATCGGTACCTGGTATGTTGCACCACCTACACGACGAGCCTTAACTTCGAGCTGTGGCATAATGTTTTCCATAGCTTCTTCGAATGCTTCAAGTGCTGGCTTACCGGTCTTTTCTTCAACGATTTCGAATGCACCGTATACAATCTTCTGAGCTACACCCTTCTTACCATCGAGCATGATGTTGTTGATAAGACGAGTAACGAGCTTTGAGTTGTAAATTGGGTCCTGCAAAACGTCTCTCTTTGCAATTTTACCTCTTCTTGGCACTATAATTCCCTCCTTCACAATATAAATGAATTCATAGGTACTCGCTCTAAGGGGTTGTCCCTTAGCCCCGTCAGTCCAATGGAGAGATACATAAATCTATATAATCTCCACTTAACTGTGGTAGTTGAGTTCTATAAAATTTTTTTGCTGCCCTTTTAATTACTTAGCAGCTCCTGCCTTTGGTCTCTTTGCACCATACTTTGAACGTGACTGCATTCTCTTTGCAACGCCCTGTGCATCAAGAGTACCTCTGATGATGTGGTAACGTACACCAGGGAGGTCCTTAACTCTTCCGCCTCTGATAAGAACTACAGAGTGTTCCTGAAGGTTATGTCCGATACCTGGGATATAAGCTGTTACCTCATGTCCGTTTGTAAGTCTTACTCTGGCAATCTTTCTCATAGCTGAGTTAGGCTTCTTTGGTGTTGCAGTTCTTACTGCTGTACAAACGCCTCTCTTCTGTGGACTGCTCTGGTTAATAGCTACCTTCTTCTTTGAGTTATAACCCTTCTGAAGAGCTGGTGCTGTTGACTTAACTTCGAGTACATCTCTACCCTTTCTTACTAACTGGTTAAAGGTTGGCATAATCAATCTCCTTTCCTCAAAAAGTTATGATGACACACTTAGTCAGCATACTCAAATATTATACAAAATTCCAGCTTAAATGTCAAGCATTTTTTACCCTGTATTTTCAATAAAAATGCGACTTTTTGCTACTATTTATTACACATTTTTCACAAAAGCCCTATAAAACAAGCAAAACCCCCGTTTTTCACGGAGGTTTTAAGCACATTATTCAATAGTAATTGTCTTGATTTTCTGTTCTGTGAGAGGTCTGTCTGACCAGTCTGTATCTGTTGTTGCGATTTCGTCAACAACTTCAATTCCCTCAACAACTTTACCAAAAGCAGCGTAGTGACCGTCAAGGTGTGGAGCGTCCTTATGCATAATAAAGAACTGGCTGCTTGCTGAGTTTGGCATCTGTGAGCGAGCCATTGAAATAACTCCTCTTGTATGCTTGATTTGGTTATTAACGCCATTGATAGCAAATTCGCCCTTAATCTTTTCCTTAGCGCCACCCATACCTGTACCTTCAGGGTCGCCGCCCTGAATCATAAAGCCTTCGATAACTCTATGGAAGATAAGTCCGTCATAGAACTTTTCTGAAACAAGCTTTTCAAAATTCTTAACTGTAATTGGTGCAGCGTCAGGATAAAGCTCAAGCTTAATCTTCTTGCCGTTTTCCATTTCAATAACTATCATATTTATATCTCCTTAAATTTAATTCTGTGATGACTTTGGAAGCATACCCTTCTGGAATCTGTCAAGAAGGTCAGCGAAATATTCGTGAAGAGCTGACTTTGGCTTTGGCTTTCCGAAAAGTGACTTCTTATCCTTTTCTGCATACATAATATAGTCATTCTTGCCTTCATTATTTATACAGTAAAGTCTGTCAACCTTTTTGAATTCGCCGTCTTTATCCATATTCTTATCAAAGCAGCCGAAAATGTCCTTTGCCATAACGTCAAGAACTGCGTTAATCTTATCGGCATTTTCAAGTTCGTCCCACTTTTCAAATTCCTTAGCAAAGAAATCTCTGAGAGGAACGCCGTTACATTCTGTCTTTTTAATAATTCTTGCAAGAGCAACATTCTTATCCTTATCTGTAAGTCTTTCATAAGGAACGTTCTTATACTCCTCAATGTACTCAGCAAGTGTCTTTACAAGAAGTTTGTCATACTGAAAAGGCTTTCCTTTTTCTGAGTATGAAATAATTGGATTTTCGATATTGATATTCATTTAAATCTCCCTTTCTTCTGTTATAATGATTCAATTTTAAGTTCTGGTTTTTCTGCATTTTCAAGTGCATAAATCTTTTCAAGCTGAAGTCTGATTTTTTCCAAATCCTTTTCTTTGAGTTCCGGAATTGTATTTACAAAATCCATAGGTTCAGCTGTAACGTCGTTATCAAAAAATTCCTGAATTTTAGCCTTCTGTGCTTCGTTAAGTCCAGGCATTTTCATAATGATAGCTTTTCTTTCAGCAGCCTTTTCAATATCATACTGTGAAATCACAGAATTGAATTCTTCTTCTGAAATGGTATTAAAGCCATAATCAACCTCAGGTCTGCCATGAACGAGGTAGTCATATTGTTCATCAAGCGCCTTGACCTTTTCGTCGATATTATCAACAGTAGCCTCAGCAATTCTGCCATAACGGACCTTACTCTGCTTTTCTCTGATTTGAGTAACTGTATTCTCAAACTCAAGCTCAGCCATACTCATATCCTTAGCAGAAATACCATCAATAGAATATTTCTGTGGTGGACGCTGTTCACGTTTCTGAAGCTCGATTTCAAGTTCAGCCATACTCTTTTCAAGCACCTTGGAATTTATTCCTCTTGGGCCGTTAAAGGTCTTTGGTGCGACAGATGTCATTTCATTAATCTGAACATCAGTATTAAGCTTATCAGAATTATTATATTTCACAGGTCTTGAAAAAATATCATCAATATCAGCCTTGCTTGAAGTAACAAGAGACTTCTTTTTATTCTTACTGAATAATCCCATATTTCCCCTCCTTATCATAGTACACAATAACACAATTTACATTATAACACATCTTTTTTTAAAATGCAAATCAAAATCAGCAATTTTCCCACACATTTTATCAATATTATTTAAAATAATCGTATTGTTAATAGATTTGTTATATTTAGGACTTAATTCGTTGATAAATACACTTGTATTTTTAGCTATAATTTATGTAAGATAGGAAATAGTATGTTTATATGTATATATATTTTCATTTAGGGAGATGATTTTTTGGCTAACGACAGACTCGGTGTTACCGTAATGGAGTTGTTCGTATACAACCCATACAGAATTATTGGTATTCCTGTTGATGCTAATCAGGAAAAAATTAACGAGGTTTACGGTTCTCTCAGGGCAATGTGTGAAAACGAAACAATTGCTACATACAAGTCAGCTTTTGACTGTCCTTCACTTCCACCATTCCAGAGACATATTGAATCTCTTGCCAACGCATACACAAAGCTTCCAGGTGACATTTATCGTTGCTTTGCTTTTTCAGAAAGCCTTTATGCAGTTAATCTTTCAAGAGCTGACATCTCAATTCAGATTTCAAACATTGACAGCTACGACAAATTCCTGAGCTGTTATATGTGGCTTATTATCAACGACACAAACATTTCGCTTAAAAATCTCTGGTTCAAGATTGCAAAGCACATTGATATGCTTATCTGTTCTAACCCTGAGGACTGGGAAGAACTCTTTGACCACAGATTCCCTAAGGATGTTTATAAGAACGATATGAACAGCATCAAGGGATTTTACAATACCTTCTGTGAAGTTATTCTGCTTCCACTCAAGGAACTTGTAAAGGGTTCACTTGAATGTATGACTGCTTCTGAAATTCTTTCAAATGCACTTTTTGACGGTGACTTTGCTGCATTTATGACACAGGTTGAAAACAGCGAAAAAATTGACAGAAAGAAGAACAAAAAGGCTCACGGAATGCTTGCTGTTTCAAGTGTAGGTCTTGTTGATGAAGAACTTGAAAGACAGAATCACGTTGAAGAGCCTGAAGAGGATACAGTTGACCTTCTTGAAGGCGTAAGCGACGAGGCAAACATTTATACAGATGCGCTCAATCAGATGATTAAGTCAAACAGAGCAAGAAACCAGGAAATCAAGTCTGTTGATACTTCAAAGGTATTCGGAAGTGGTAACCTTGGCAAGGAAGAAGATGTTGAGCTTACTATGTCATCTGTAAACAGCAGAGTTTATGACGAAAGCAAGCTGACTTCCCCGTATGAGCTTTATATGAGTGGCAACAAGGAAATGAAGGTTGACATTTCTGATATGCTCAATCCACAGCTTAAAGTTACAGCAAGAGGTGCTGCACAGATGCGTGACAGCTTCTCAGGTGCTGAAGAATACACAAAGGAAAATCAGGCAAAGAGAGCACACAAGAAGAATATGTTCCTTATCAAGCTGACAATTTTCCTTATTGTAGTTGTTGCTTGTGCCTCACTTGGATATGTATTCAAGCAGGAAATCATTGATTTCGTAAAAGGTATCATTGATAAATTCATCTAAAACTAAAACTCCTTAATCCATACGGGTTAAGGAGTTTTTTATTACTGATTATTAAATTCAACAAGCTCATCGTGAAGTGCATTAAGCTGTCTTATCATTCCGTTCTGGAAATTATAATCAGCGTGTTCGTAGCTGTCGTTTGTAAGAAGAATCATAATATAAGGATTGTCGTCTTTAAAAACAATTCCCGTATCGTGCCAGCCGATGTCAGCACCACCGAATTTGTTTGCTACCTTATAAAGATAGCCGAGGTTATTTCTTATAGGTGAATATCCTGTTGAGAGGAGTTCATTCTTAAAGAAGTCGCCGTATTTTCCTGTTTCGATATATTTATAGATTTCTACCCAGATTTTTGCAGAATCTCTTGCAGAAACAAATCCCCACTTCATACTTGTGCCGTTTATAAAGGTTTTACAGCCGAGAGATTCAAGCCATTTATTATAGTTATCAACACCGAAATGGTCCTGCAACATCAGATAGCCACAGTTGTCGCTATAATAGAGAATATATTCAATAACCTCTTTTACTGTATAGGTTGAGCCGAATTTATGAAAACGTATATCTCCACTTCCGTCAGGGTCATAGAATTTCTTTTCGTAGGTGAGAATATCATCCATTGTTGCGTTGCTCTTGTCGATTTCCTGTGAAAGCACATAGCAGATATACGGAGCTTTGATTGTACTTGCAGTAGGCACATACCAGTCAGCGTTATAGGAAATCATTGCCCCTGAACGGATATCAAGAATTACGAAAGAACTTTTATTTGTAGAAGCATAGTTATTTATCAGTGACATTATCTTGTTTTTTCTGTAATCAGAAACTTTAAAATCAGAATTAGTTACTGTAATTGAACTGCTCTGCTTATAGGAAGAAAGTATTTCGTTATGGTCGTTTCTATAAGCATATCCGGACGAAACTGCTTCTTCGCCATCGAAATCTACATTGCCACTTGTTTTGAAAGGTACAACCTTGACAAAGCATTTTCCTTCCTTGTCAATGCCAGTTACATTAAAAACAAGTTTATTCTTGTCGGTTTTACCTGCAAAGGTATAATCCCCGTCCTCTTCATATGAATAGTAAACATTATATCCGTCGGCATTGTTGCTTTTTTTCCACTTTACTCTTACGCCACCAAGGATACTCTCAGTAGAAACAGTTACCTTTTCAAGCTTTGTTACTCCGTCGATAAATGAGCTGTCACAGCTTCTTAACTTTTCTCCGTTTGCAGTTATATAAGGAGTAATCATATACTTTTTAGCATCGCCACTTTTAAGCCCTTCAACAGAAAGCTCGGTATCTGTAAGGTTTGTTTTATATTCATAGTAATTTTTAGCATCAGCGTCATAGATACACACATCATAGCCGTCAGCGCCTTCACTTTTACTCCAGCTCAGCTTATAGCCTGTTGTTGTTCTGTCGGACACCTTAACGTCAGCAGGTGCAACACAGTCTGTATGAAC
>JAFTNX010000060.1 GCA_017451665.1 Oscillospiraceae bacterium
AGCCTACCGATAAAGTTCCTGAAGATGATAAGAATACCGAAGATGATACCCAGAAGGAAGATACAAATAAAAACGAAGGTACTTCTACTCCACAAAGACCTTATGTGCCACCTATCTATGATGAGAATGTCTTTAACGTTCTCCTTATCGGCACAGACTCACGAGATAATAATTCCCGTGGCAGAAGCGACTCAATGATTCTTGTGTCTATAAATAAGAAAACCGAAGAAATCCATATGACTTCCTTTATGCGTGACTCTTATGTGGCTATTCCCGGGAAGTATAATAACCGTATAAATGCAGCCTACGCATACGGTGGCGCTGATTTGCTTATGGATACAATCGAGCTTAACTTCAAGGTTAAGGTTGATAAGTATGTCCGTGTGAATTTCTTCTCATTTATGGAAGTTATCGATGCAGTAGGCGGAGTCACTATCACAGTTTCCGACGCTGAAGTTAAAGTTATGAATAACTATATTTCGGAAATCAACGGAATTCTCGGTAAAAACAGAGACGACGGAAAACTCTCAAAGGGTGGAACATATAACCTTACAGGCAAACAGGCACTTGGCTACTGCCGTATCAGATATGTAGGAAACGCTGACTTCCAGAGAACACAAAGACAGCGTGACGTTCTTATGAAGGTTATTGAAAAGGCAAAGGGAATGAGTATTGCCGAAATCAATAATTTCCTTGAAGTTCTCCTTCCAAAGGTTACTACAAATATTCCGGAAGACGAAATTTTCTCACTTGTACTTAACGCACTTTCTTATGTGAAGTATCCTGTGTATCAGCATAGAATTCCTGCTGACGGCTCTTGGTGGAATTTAAGAGTCCGTGGAATGGCTGTTCTTGGAATGAATTTTGATACTAATATAAATATGATTAGAGAAGAAATTTATGGAAAATAATTTTTACTGCATCACTTTAAGTGGTGCAGTTTTTTCTTGAAAAATGCTTATGAATGTGATAAAATAAAAGGGTGGAGGTGTGAAAATGAATCTTACCTGGAACCCTTGGCACGGCTGTAAAAAGATTTCAGCAGGTTGTTTAAACTGCTATGTTTATCGTACAGACAGTAAATACGAAAAAGATAGCTCAGCTGTAAGTAAAAATAAAGCCTTCACAATGCCGATAGATAAATATAAAAATGGCGAATATAAAATTCAGCCTCAAGAGGATAATATACTTTATACTTGCTTTACAAGTGATTTTTTTCTTGAGGAAGCTGATAAGTGGCGTGACGACTGCTGGAAAATGATTAAACAGCGTCCTGATTTGGAATTTTTAATCATCACAAAGAGAATTCACCGCTTTTATGATTGTATCCCTGATGATTGGGACGACGGTTATGAAAATGTCCATATCTGCTGTACTTGTGAAAATCAGGATAGGGCTGATTTCAGACTTCCTATTTTTAAAAATGCACCTATAAAGAAAAAATCCATCATCTGTGAACCTATTCTTCAGGAAATCGACCTGACACCTTACCTTGATAAATCAATTATTCAGGTGGTTGCAGGTGGCGAATCGGGTAATAATGCGAGAATTTGTCGCTATGAATGGATTTTGTCATTACGGGAACAATGCAAAAACGCAGGGGTTTCCTTTTATTTCAAACAAACAGGCGCAAGATTTGAAAAAGACGGAAAGCTTTATAATATCCCTCGTAAAATCCAGCATTCTCAGGCAAGAAAAGCTAATATAAATATTGATTGGAGATAAACTATGATAGCAAATTACCATACCCATACAAAAAGATGTAAGCACGCAAACGGCGAGGACAGGGAATATATCGAAAATGCAGTTCAGGGCGGAATGAAAGTGCTTGGATTTTCAGACCATTGTCCGTGGATTTATGACGACGGCTTTGAGTCGGGCACACGAATGACTCCAGACCAGCTTGACGAGTATTTCAAAAGCCTTACTGACTTGCGTGATGAATATAAAAATGACATAAAAATCTATATCGGCTTTGAGTCGGAGTATATTCCAGAGCTTATGGAAAAACAGATTGAACTCTTTAAAAATTACCCTGTTGACTATATGATTTTAGGGGAACACTTCACAAGCCGTGAACCGTATTCAACATACACTGGCTTTGCTACCGACAACGAAAAAGAACTTGAGTTTTATGTTGACCTGATAATCGAGGGTATGAAAACAGGTATGTATAAGTATGTGGCACACCCTGACCTGCTTAATTTCACAGGCGACGAAAGTATCTATAAAAAGCACTATAAACGCCTTTGTGAATACCTTAAATCAGAGAATATCCCTGTTGAAATTAACCTTCTAGGACTTCGCGAAAAACGCCACTATCCTAACGATAAATTCTTTGAAATCGCAAAAGAGGTGGGGAATACAGCAATAATCGGTTGTGACGCACACTGGCCACAAGTTCTTTCTTCGCTGAAAGAACAGGAGGACTGCGTTCAGTATGCTAAAAAATTCGGACTTGAGCTTGTGGATTTTCTCCCTGACCTTGAATAGAATAAAAACCCCTTTTACGCTAAAAATAAACGTGAAAGGGGAATTTTTATGGATATTTTAAAACAAGCGAAAGCACTTTCAGATGAACTTAAAGAAATCTATCAACAGCTTCACAAAAACCCGGAACTCGGCTTTGAACTTGATAAAACTGTGGAAATTATTACTTTATACCTCGACAAAATCAATGTGAAGTACCATACTGACGGTAAATTTATTCTTTGTGAAATGGGCAAAAACGAGGGTGAAACCTTCCTTTTGCGTGCTGATATGGACGCCCTGCCAATTAGTGAAGAAAGCGGACTTCCGTACGCCTCACAAAATGGTAACTGCCACGCTTGTGGTCACGATATGCACGCAACAATGCTTCTTGGTGCTGTAAAACTTTTAAAGGACGCAGATTTAAAAGGGAAAGTTCTCTGCCTTTTTCAGCCTGCTGAAGAAACCCTGCAAGGTGCAAAATACGTTTTGGGTAAAGGCGTACTTGACAACGTAACAGCAGGTATGATGCTCCACACAATGACAGCTATGCCTTTTGAAACAGGCACAGTGATTGTTTCATCAGCAGGGGAGTCAGCCCCGTCAGCCGACTATTTCACAATAAGAATCAAGGGAAAAGGTGGTCACGGGTCGTCGCCTCACCTTTGCACGGACCCTATTTTAGCATCAGCAAACCTTATCACTTCACTCCAAGCACTGAACTCAAGGGAAATCCCACAAAACAAGCCCTTTGTCCTTACTTTCGGGGAAATTCACGGTGGCGAGGCACACAACATTATCCCTGACCAGGTGACCTTAAAAGGCACTTTCCGTACCTTTGACGAAAACATTCGCCAGACTGTCAGAACACGCCTTTGTGAAATTTCACAGTCCGTTTCACAGACATTCAAAGCTACGTCGGAAGTCACCTTTGACAGTGGTTGCCCGACGCTTTTAAACGACAAGAACGTCTCCCAATGCGTTCACCAAGCCCTCGTAAATCTTCTTGGAAAAGGTAAGGTTTTCACTTCCGATGAGGTAAACAAAAACTCATCTCTCGGAAATGGCTCGGAGGATTTTTCCTACATCAGCCACAAAATCCCCACAGTTATGGTTGCCATTTCAGCAGGGAAGAATGCTGACGGTTTCAGCTACCCACTCCACAACCCCAAGGTTAAGTTTGACCTCAATGCTATCCCTTTCGGCGTAGCCGTCTATACAGCCTCAGCTATTGAATATCTGAACAAAAAAGGTGGAGTATAAGAGCGATACTCTCAAAGGAATTTTATATGCATTGTCGGGGGAAACCTTTCTGAAGAATGGTTATCCCCCGTACCCCCTTCAAAGACTTTAATACTGATTTGAGCCTGATAGGTTAAAACCTATCAGGCTCAAATTAAATACTAAAGTTTTAGGAAAGGAGTTTGAGGAAAAACCCTTTTTCAAA
>JAFTNX010000004.1 GCA_017451665.1 Oscillospiraceae bacterium
CGAGGGCTTCCCACAGAGAGCATACTATAACCTCTCCTGCTTCCGTCACGAAAAACCACAGGCAGGCAGACTGAGAGAATTCCAACAGTTTGGTTGTGAAATGGTTGGCTCGGCTTCACCTAACGCAGACGCAGACGTTATCGCACTTGCAAAAAGCGTTATTGACAGAGTAGGCCTTAAAAATATTCAGCTGAATATCAACTCAATCGGTTGCCCTGAGTGTCGTGCAAACTACCACAAGGCGCTGAAGGAATACTTTGAAAGCAAAAAGGACGAGCTTTGTGAAACCTGTAACGACAGACTTGACAGAAACCCTATGAGAATTTTAGACTGCAAGTCACCAATCTGCTCAGGTATCGCTGAAAATGCACCTGTTATCCTTGATTTTCTCTGTGATGACTGTAAGGAGCATTTTGAAAAGCTTCAGGAAAACCTCACACTTATGGGAATTGAATTTAAAATCAATCCAAAAATCGTAAGAGGTCTTGACTATTATACAAGAACTGTTTTTGAATTTATCACAACAGACATCGGCGCACAGGGTACAGTTTGTGGTGGTGGACGCTACGACGGACTTATTGAAACCCTCGGTGGCCCTAAAACTCCTGCTCTTGGCTTTGGAATGGGACTTGAAAGACTTATTCTCACAATGGAAAAGCAGGGCTGTGAGTTTATGGAAGAAAGAAAATGCGACCTTTATTTTGCTTCAATGGGCGAAAATGCTCAGAAAAAGGCAGTACAGCTTGCTACTCTTATGAGAGAAGAAGGCTTTAAGGTGGAATATGACGTTGTTGGTCGTGGACTTAAGCCACAGATGAAGTATGCTGATAAAATCGGTGCAAGATTTGTAATAGTTATCGGCGACAATGAAATCGAAACTAACAGCGCTAAGCTCAAGAATATGCAGACAGGTGAACAGATTGATGTTACTCTTGACGAAAACCTGCTTGAAAGCTTCGGGGCTGTGTATTATGATATTTTAATGGGCGAAGACGAAAATTTCAAGGCTTTTGTTGAAGCTATGAATGATAATGTTTAAGGAGAATACTATGAGCTGTAAAAATTGTGGAATTATCCCTGCAAGCGATAGCTATTTCAGAGATGTAACGGTGTATGCTGATATTGTCCGTGTGCTTGATGAAATGGTTAAGGACGGAAAGCTTGAAACTACTTATATGACCTGCCCTTTTGACAGAATTTTTTCTGACAAAAACGGTAATATCGCATTCTACGCTAAAAAAATGCTCCATCAGGTAAGATGTAAGGAATGTGGAAAAATCTATGGACTTTTCTGTGACGTGGAAGTAGGCGTTGGACAGATTAAGGAAAATGACAAGGTTTTTAACCCTGACGACTATAATAAAAAGGACTAAAATATGGCACTTCTTTTTCCAAAAAAGGTTATGTTTGACTCAACTCTTGACGCAAAGGATTTTTTAAGAAAACTTACCGATAATATCTATATGCCAAAGGAAACGGGACTTTTTAAAGTCAGCAAAATCATAAAAAGAAACTGGTCGGTGGATTTGTATTACGGAAACCGCAGACAAAACGCTTTTACTGTTTTTCATCACAGACCGTTTAAGCGTGACGGTGGAAGCGTGAGATTTAACGGCGTTGTGGTGGATACCGATAAGGGCTGTAAGGTTGGTGGGTATTTAAGACACGGAATTGTTTCTTATGTTTTTTCACTGATATGGACAATTCTTCTGTTTATGGTGACGGTTATCCTGCTGGTTGAAAACCCTGTGGGCTGTATTGTTTCTCTGGGACTTATGACTCTTGGAAATATGCTCATTTTTTCAGGTGGGAAGAATGCAAAATACCTGGAGGTTTTTATTGAAACCCTTTGTGAAAACGAAGAAAATACTGAAATTTTTGATATAAAGGAATGATTGATATGGCAAACGATACAATGAAGGGACTTCGCAGAACCCATTACTGTGGGGAAATTCCACTTGTTGAGGGTAGCGAAGTTGTAGTATGTGGTTTTGTTGACAGAGTTCGTGACAAGGGAGGACTTGTTTTTATCGTTCTCCGTGACAGAACAGGCGTTGTTCAGCTCACTTTTGACGAAACTACTGACAAGGCTGTTTTTGAAAAGGCTCAGTCATGCAAGAGCGAATACGTTCTTATGGCTAAGGGCGTTGTTAAACAGCGTGAAAGCGTAAACGACAAGCTTAAAACAGGTCAGGTAGAGGTTTTTGTAACTGATTTGAGAGTGCTTTCAAAGGCACAGACACCTCCTTTTGAGGTTACAAACAGCGATAAGGTTAACGAAGAATTGAAGCTCAAATACAGATACCTTGATTTGAGAAATCCAAGACTTCAGAAGAATATTATCACAAGACATAAGATTGCTCAGGTTACAAGAGAGTATTTCTATGAAAACGGATTTTTGGAAATTGAAACTCCTATGATGATGAAGTCTACTCCAGAGGGTGCAAGAGACTATCTCGTTCCATCAAGAGTTCATCCGGGAAAATTCTATGCTCTCCCACAGTCACCACAGATTTATAAACAGCTCCTTATGATTTCAGGCTACGACAGATATATCCAGCTTGCAAGATGTTTCCGTGACGAGGACCTGAGAGCTGACAGACAGCCTGAATTCACACAGGTTGACCTTGAAATGTCATTTGTTGACGCAGAGGACATTCAGGCTTGTATCGAAGGCTATGTTGTAAGACTTTTTAAGGAAGTTATGGGCAAGGAAATTGCTACACCTATTCCAAAGCTTACTTTTGCTGACGCTATGAATAAGTACGGCTCAGATAAGCCTGATACACGTTTCGGAATGGAAATTATGAATATCACCGAAATGGTTAAGGACAGCGAATTCCCTGTTTTTGCTGACGCTATCGCTAACGGTGGAAGTGTTCGTGCTATTGTTGCTAAGGACGCATCAAAGGTTTATACAAGAAAAGAAATCGACAAGCTCATCGAACACGCTAAGGGTATCGGCGCTAAGGGACTTGCTTATATCAGATGGACAGATGAAGGTGCAAACTGCTCATTCAAGAAGTTTATGACCGACGAACAGACAGCTAAGCTTCTTTCAGATTTGGGCGCTGAAATGGGTGACTTGGTGCTTATCGCTGCTGACAAGGATAAGGTTGCTCTCCCTGTTATGGGCGCTGTAAGACTTATCGTTGCAAAGCGTCTTGAAATTATTCCTGACGACACATACAACTTCGTTTGGATTACTGAAATGCCATTCTTTGAGTGGGATGAAGAAAACGAAAAGTGGGTTGCTATGCACCACCCATTCACAATGCCAATGGAAGAATGCCTTGAATACCTTGATTCTGACCCAGGAAATGTTCGTGCCAAGGCTTGGGATTTGGTTCTTAACGGAACTGAACTTTCAAGTGGCTCAATGAGAATTACTGACTACGAACTTCAGCAGAAGATGTTTGAAGCTCTCGGACTTACCGAAGAAGAAATCGCTGCTAAGTTCGGATTCCTCGTTGACGCATATAAGTACGCTGCACCTCCTCACGGCGGTATGGGTATCGGCCTCGACAGAATTTCTATGATTATGTGTGGCGCTGATTCTCTCCGTGACGTTGTGGCATTCCCTAAGGTTCAGAATGCAAGCGAGCTTATGAGTGCTTGTCCGTCAGTTGTTGACGAAAAACAGCTTGAAGAACTCTATATCAAAACTACTAACGAAGAATAATTTTTCGGGTATCGGCATTGAAGCTGATACCCGATTTTGTTTTAAAATGCCCATAAATCGCCTTTTCTTTACGAAAAATTTAAATATATATTTCTCTTTGGTATAGACAAACGTGTGAAATTGGTGTATAATGTAATTTGTGATATTTTGAAATTATGGATTTTACCAATATATAGAGTAGGAAAAAATTATGTCAAAGAAGATTTATGTTATTCTCACGCAGACTGGTACTGTGCCTGCGAGAATTATAAAATTTATAACAAAAGCTCCGTATAACCATACTTCAATCACTTGTGATGAAGGACTTTATGAGATTTATAGCTTTTGTAGAAAATTCAAGAGAACTCCTATCCCTGCAGGCTTTGTAAACGAGTCTGACGTTGGAGTTTTTGAAATGTTCAATAGCGTGCCATGTGAGGTTTATGGCTTTGACGTTACTGAAAAGCAGTACGAAAAATATCTTGAACTGATTACTCATTTCAAGAATTCATCAAAAACTTACGGATATAATGTTCTGGGACTTCTGGCACTTGCTTTTGGTATCCAGATTCATAGAAAAAATCATTTTATCTGTTCACAGTGGGTTGCTAAAATCCTTACTGAGTGTGGAATTGCTAAGTTTGATAAGGATTTACTGCTTGTAAGACCTGACGATTTCAGATACCTGGAAAACGCAAAGCTGGTTTATCAGGGCGATTTGAGAAGACTTGACGAAATCAAAATGGAGCTTGCACAGTCTGCTACATAATAAAAAATTAAGGGTGCTGATGTCAGCACCCTTTTTGTGTGTAATTTTAACTCCTAAAACAATTTGTTTCATCTTTTTAAGCCGAGCATTAAGCGAGGGGAGGAGGGTCCAGCGTCACGCCGGTTAACCTTCGTATGGTCTTACTCTAAGATTTACACCGAGTTTTTCGCATAATGCTTTTGCCCTGTCAATCTGTTCTTCGCCAATTACGTCAACAACTGTCATCATAACCTTTGGAACGTAATCAAGACAGCTTACTGCAAACTTCTGCATAGCGTCAAATGCCCCCTCAAAAGATGGGCGTGTAACTGCGTTGTATTCAGCCTCAGTAGGCGCATTCAAAGATATGGAAACTGTGTCCACAAGTCCTTTTAAAAGTGGCGCAGTTTCTTTTTTGTTTATAAGGTCAGAAAGCCCGTTTGTGTTGAGTCTTGTTGGAATATCCCCCACAGACTTGATATACCTGCAACATTCAAGCATAACGTCAAGTGCCTCGGTAGGCTCACCGTAACCACAGAAAATTACTTCCTCAAAGCTTGTGAGGTCACGCTTTTTTAAATCCTCAACAGCTTCAACGCAGTCAGGGTCGTGGTCAAGCCACAATGAATCAGACCCGTAAACGCCTTCTCCGTTATTTCTTATGCAGAATGTGCAATTGCAAGGGCATTTGTTTGTAAGGTTTACATAAAGCTTGTTTCCTACAATGTATGTTATATTTTCAGCCATAAAATCATTCCTTTAAAAATTTTTACCTATATATTATAACACTACAACGCATACTTGTCAAACAAAAAAGCACGGCTTTCGCCGTGCTTGAATTGTCAATTGTCAATTGTAAATTGTAAATTATTTATAAAGTCCTCTCTTAACGTATGTTGTGTGGAGGATGTGGTGAGCCTTTTCTGAACCTGGTTCACCGAAGTATTCAGCGTAAAGCTGCTTGATAGCTTCGTTTTCGTGTGACTTTCTTACTGGCATTGAAGCGTCGAGGTCATAAAGAACCTTAGCTCTGAGTGCCTTGATGTCAACAGTGTTACGAACATAAGCAGGCTGCTGTGGCTGTCCACCGCCGTTTACACAACCGCCAGGACATCCCATGATTTCGATAAAGTGGTAATCAGCTTCGCCATTCTTAACCTTGTTAAGAAGTTCTCTTGCATTTCCGAGACCTGAAACAACTGCAACCTTAACGTCCATACCTGCAACGTTGTAAGTAGCTTCCTTGATACCTTCAGTACCTCTGACTTCAACAAAGTCAAGCTTTGGAAGTGTTTCGCCTGTAAGTGTTTCAACAGCTGTTCTGAGAGCAGCTTCCATAACACCACCGGTAGCACCAAAGATAACAGCAGCACCAGTTGAAATTCCAAGTGGATTGTCAAATTCTTCTTCTGGAAGTCTGTCGTACTTGATACCTGCTCTGTCAATCATTCTTGCAAGTTCTCTTGTTGTGATAGCAAAGTCAACGTCAGCTACACCTGCAGCATCCATATCATCTCTGCCGATTTCAAACTTCTTAGCAGTACATGGCATAACAGCAACTACTACCATATCCTTAGGGTCGATACCCATCTTTTCAGCGTAGTATGTCTTAGCAGTAGCACCAAACATCTGCATTGGTGACTTACAGCTTGAAAGGTTTTCTGTCATGTCCGGGAAGTAGTGTTCACAGTACTTAATCCATCCTGGTGAGCAAGATGTGATAAGTGGGAGCTTACCGCCATTCTTAACTCTGTCGAGGAATTCGTGAGCTTCTTCCATAATTGTAAGGTCAGCAGCAAAGTCAGTATCAAATACCTTGTCAAAGCCAAGTCTTCTGAGAGCTGCAACCATCTTGCCTTCTGCATTTGTACCGATTGGCATACCAAATGCTTCGCCGAGAGCTGCTCTTACAGCAGGAGCTGTCTGAACAATAACTGTCTTTGTTGGGTCAGCAATAGCTTCAAAGATTTCAGCTGTGTTATCCTTTTCTGTGAGTGCACCAACAGGACATACAGCGATACACTGACCACAGCTTACACATGAAGTTTCGCCAAGGCCCATATCAAATGCAGAACCGATAAATGTTCTGAATCCTCTTTCGTTTGCACCGATAACACCGATTTTCTGTGTCTTTTCACAGATAGCTGAACATCTTCTACAAAGAATACACTTATTGTTATCTCTAATCATATGTGCAGCTGTTGTGTCGATTTCGTATTCATTCTTAGTGCCTTCGTAGTAGTTTTCATCTTCTATGCCGAGGTCGTTACAGAGCTTCTGAAGTTCACAGTTACCACTTCTTACGCATGAGAGACACTTTCTGTCATGGTTTGAAAGGATAAGCTGGAGAGTCTGCTTTCTTGATTCGATAACCTTAGGAGTGTTTGTGAAAACCTCCATACCCTCAAAAATTGGGTATACGCAAGATGCAACAAGGCTTCTTGCTCCCTTAACTTCTACAACACAAATACGGCAAGCACCGATTTCGTTGATTTCCTTGAGGAAGCAAAGGGTAGGAATTTCTATTGCAGCGAGTCTTGCTGCTTCAAGGATTGTTGAACCCTTAGGAGCAGATACAGCCACGCCATTGATTTTAATATTAACCATATCCATTTCTCTTTTTCCTCCTGTTTACTTCTTAACAATTGCACCGAACTTACACTTTTCGATACAAGCTCCACACTTAACACACTTAGCTGTGTCAATTTCAAGTGCAGGAAGCTTCTTGCCAGGTGCAACATAGTCTGTCTTTGTGATAGCGTTAGCAGGACACTGCTTAGCACACATACCACAACCGATACACTTATCCTTTTCGATGCTGAATGAAAGGAGGTCCTTACATACGCCAGCAGGACACTTCTTGTCAACAACGTGAGCGATATATTCGTCTCTAAAGAACTTAAGTGTTGAAAGAACAGGGTTTGGAGCTGTCTGTCCAAGACCACAGAGTGAGTTTTCCTTGATGTAGTAGCAGAGCTTTTCCATCTTGTCGATATCTTCGAGAGTTCCCTTACCCTTTGTAATCTTGTCAAGGAGTTCATAAAGTCTCTTTGTACCGATACGACAAGGAGTACACTTACCACATGATTCATCAACAGTAAATTCAAGGAAGAACTTAGCGATGTCAACCATACAGCTGTCTTCGTCCATAACGATAAGTCCGCCTGAACCCATCATTGAGCCGATAGCGATAAGGTTATCGTAGTCGATTTCGATGTCATAGTGTTCCATTGGGATACATCCGCCTGAAGGACCACCTGTCTGAGCAGCCTTGAACTTCTTTCCGTTTGGAATACCGCCACCGATTTCTTCGATAACAGTTCTGAGGGTTGTACCCATAGGAACTTCTACGAGACCAGTGTTGTTAATCTTACCACCGAGAGCAAATACCTTAGTACCCTTTGTATCCTCTGTACCGATGGATGAGAACCAATCAGCGCCCTTAAGGATGATCTGAGCAACGTTAGCGTACGTTTCAACGTTGTTAAGAACTGTAGGAACTCCGAAAAGACCCTTAACTGCAGGGAACG
>JAFTNX010000005.1 GCA_017451665.1 Oscillospiraceae bacterium
CTCCTGCATAGTATTTTTATTCTGATTTGATTTCTAAAATAAGCTCTTCAAGAATTTGTGCTGCCACGCCACAAAGCTCAGCGCAAGGGCGTTTTTTGTAGTACCCCTCGGTTCTTTCTTCAGGAACGTGGTGAGAGGTCTTCTCCTCAAGTCCTAAAAGCTCACGGCAGATATACGAACCGTTTTCAGCTTTAAAACGATTTGCAAATTCCTGAATATGCTTATAGTGGTCCGCCTTATCGGTAGTCGCCTTCGGGTCGTTATAGCCAAACATAGCACCAAGCACAATAAATGCGCCAGTAACCGTTCCACAAACCTCACGGAGTCTGCCCATTCCCCCGCCAAAAGAGGACGCCATACTCATAAGAAGGTTGTGTTCAACGCCTATTTCTTCTTCAAAAGCACCAACCACAGCCTGGGCACAGTTATACCCCTCTTTAAAAAGTGAAACTGCCTTTTCGTATCTTGTCATAGCCGTCACCTAAACCCATTCGTCGTCGGTTGAAGTTCTGAAAGGTGCAAGTGGGATACCTGTTGACTTACCAAAAAGTGATGGCACAATCCAGTTACAGAAATCGTATCTTACATAAAGTGGCTTTTCGATTTCAGAAGTTACAACAATCTTTTCTCCGGCGATTTCAGCCTTTGCGCTTACGAAATTCTTATCTTCCCCTGCCATTTCAAAGCCGATAAGCTCGCCTCTTACTTCAAAGCCCTGCTGTGCGTGGTCAAAAGTAAGAACTGCTTTATTTCCGTCAAAATAAACATTCTTATAAACAGGTCCGAAAGCCTCAACATCTTTTCCGTATGCGTTATCAAGCGCCTGCAAAGCAAGTCTTTCGCCAACAGGCTTTTTATCAACAGGGTGGATATTATCAAATTCACCACAGTCAGAAATAACAGCGATACCTGTATTTTTAACTGTCTTATAAGCCTTCATCTGTGCCTCACGGATTTTACACCAGTGCTTATAGTCAGGTGCGTCCTTATAGGTAAACATAGGGAGCTGAACGATTTCAAAGAACATTTCATCGTCCATCCAGTCGTTACGCCAGTTTTCAATAAGGCTTGAAAGAAGTTTATAATACATCTTTGGCTTATGGTCGTCAGACTCGCCCTGATAATAGAGGAAGCCCTTCATTGTATATGGGCAGACTCTTGAAATCATTGTTTCATAAAGTCCTGTCGGTCTGAATGGATTGTTTGGTGCCATAGGACCAGGCCATTCACAAACGCCACAGATTGCCTGCACCTCATCCCAGCTGATATTCGGGTTTTCAGCGTAGCACTTATTTTTCTTTTCTTCAAACTCAGCCTCACGCTTTTCATAGTCCTTATATTCAGCAATAAGCTCTTCGCCTGTTTTTCCTGCTGTCTTTTCAGCGTATTCAAGAAGGTAGCTGTTAAGTTCGGTATCTCTTGCAAGAGTTTCTTTTGAAACCCATGCTGACGCAGAAGTACCACCCCAGTTACAGCCGATAATACCAACTGTAACACCAAGCTCCTTAGCAAGCTTGACTGCAAAATGATAGCCTACTGCACTCCACGCTCTTGAGCCGTTTTTATCACAAACGCCCCAGCCAGCGTGCTTTTCCATCTCTTCTGCCATTTCAACAGTCTTAGCCTTGTTAGTATAATAAAACCTTACAGGCATACTGCTGTTAAGCTCATCAAGATACATCTCGCCGTCTTTTGCATTCTGAAGCTCAAGCTCCATATTTGACTGTCCACCTGCAAGCCACACTTCACCGATAGAAACATTATAGAATGTCTTTGTTGTTTCACCGTCAGAAACTGTCATTTCAAGGTTATCGCAAGCCTTCATAGCAGGAAGTACAACCATCCATTTGCCATCTCTGATTTCGCCCTTTGCAGTATTTCCGTTAATGGAAACTGTAATTGTTCCATTATCCCCTGTACCAAAAACACGGACATTTTTTTCTCTCTGCAAAACCATATTGTCTGAAAAAACCGAAGCAGTCTTAAACATAAAAGTCACTTTCCTTTCTTATTTTGAAAGAGTTTTCATTCCCTTTTCCTTACGGAAATCAAGGTATTCTTCATAAGTTCCCATACGGTCGATACAGCCGTCAGGAGTAATTTCAATAATTCTGTTAGCTACTGTCTGCATAATTTCGTGGTCGTGTGTTGCAAACATAACAACGCCCTTAAATTCAGAAAGACCGTTATTAACAGCTGTAATTGATTCAAGGTCGAGGTGGTCTGTCGGGCTGTCAAGGAGAAGTACGTTTGAGCCGAAAAGCATCATTCTTGAGAACATACATCTTACCTTTTCGCCACCCGAAAGAACATTTACAGGCTTATAGATGTCATCACCTGAGAAAAGCATTTTCCCTAAGAATCCTCTCAGGTAAGTTTCTGTTTCTTCGGTAGTTGAATACTGTCTAATCCATTCAACGATTGACATTTCACAGCCATTGAAGAATTCGCTGTTATCCTTTGGGAAATATGAGCGTGAAGTTGTTGAACCCCACTTGAATGTTCCCTCGTCAGGAGTATCTTCTTCCATAATAATCTTGAAAAGTGCTGTGATAGCCTGTTCAGATTCACCGATAAACGCTACCTTATCAGTTCTTCCGAGAGTAAATGAAACATTATTAAGGAGCTTTACTCCGTCGATTGTCTTTGAAATTCCGTCAACCTTTAAAATATCCTTGCCCGGCTCTCTGTCCATTGTAAAGCCGATATATGGGTATTTTCTTGATGACGCAGGCATTTCTTCAGGGGTGAGTTTATCAAGAAGCTTTCTTCTTGAAGTAGCCTGCTTTGACTTAGATTTATTAGCAGAAAATCGTGCGATAAATTCCTGAAGTTCACGGATTTTTTCTTCTGCCTTTTTATTCTGCTGTTTGATAACTCTTTGCATAAGCTGTGAAGATTCATACCAGAATTCATAGTTACCAACATACATTTTAATTTTTGTATAGTCAATATCAACGATATGAGTACAAACGTTATTAAGGAAGTGTCTGTCGTGGGAAACAACAATAACTGTTCCGAAGTATTCACTCAAAAAGTCTTCAAGCCATCTGATAGCGTCAATATCAAGGTTATTTGTAGGCTCGTCAAGGAGAATAATATCAGGGTTTCCGAAAAGTGCCTGTGCAAGAAGCACCTTTACCTTTTCGTTACCTGAAAGGTATTCCATCTGTGTATAGAGAATTTCTTCTGAAAGTCCAAGTCCCTGAATGAGCTTTGAAGCGTCAGATTCAGCTTCCCAACCGTTAAGCTCTGCAAATTCGCCTTCAAGTTCAGCAGCCCTTGCACCGTCCTCGTCAGAAAAATCCTCCTTAGCGTAAAGCTCGTCCTTTTCCTTCATAATCTCATAAAGACGCATATTTCCCATAATAACTGTATCAAGAACAGTATATTCATCAAAAGCAAAGTGGTCCTGCTTTAAAACAGAAAGTCTTGTTTCCTTAGGGATAACAACCTCACCTGTTGTAGGTTCCAAATCCTTACACAGAATTTTAAGGAATGTTGATTTTCCTGCGCCGTTAGCACCGATAACGCCATAGCAGTTACCGTTTGAGAACTTCAAATCAACATCTTTGAAGAGTGTAGTCCCACCAAACTGCAAGCTTACATTTGATACCTGAATCATTTTTTAAAAATCCTTTCTCAATAAAAAATCACATACTATGATAGTATAACATATTTATTTTAAAATGTCTATTGATAGTTTTAACTATATTTGTAACATTAAATAATAAAAACACTTCATTTTGCATACAATAGATAAAAAAGGAGTGATTTTTATAAAACCGTGTATTAAATTTCCGATAATCTTTTCTGCCATAGCTCTGGGTGTGGGTGGGCTTTCTGCGATTTTCACCAGAGAAAATATGGACATCTATGAAAGAATAAACCAGCCCTTCTTTTCGCCACCGTCGTGGGTATTCCCGA
>JAFTNX010000061.1 GCA_017451665.1 Oscillospiraceae bacterium
CTTATGTTTTTGGGCGGAATTATTTCAACACTGGTATGTTTATCAGTACAGCAGAATGCCGACCCGATGTATGTTCAGAATACATACGGTAATTACATTATTCCTGTTGCATTTTTCATTGTGGCAATTATCTTTTTCGTTGCGCATTTCCTCACAAAGAAGAATATTTTCCAGATTGAATATGCCGGCGGAAAAATAGGCTTTGACGTAAAATGGATAAGAGCTGATGTTGCTACTGATTTCCAGAAACAGATTCACCTTGTTAAGAAACTGAAAAAAGAAGCAGACAGAATTACCAATTGACAGTTGACAATTGACAATGGACAATTGAGATGACGGCTACGCCGACGGATAAAAAAATAAGAGTAGGAGAAATCCTACTCTTAATTTTTGTCTTTATACGCTTTTTGCCCACTCTCTTTGAGCCGAGCGTCAGACTCACGCTTTGCGTGTGTCATGAGGCAGAGGAGGGTCCAGCGTCACGCTTAAATTCTTTAAAAACCATCTGTTTTATCATTTTAGGTGAGCGTTAGACTCACGCTTGCGTGCGTCATGAGCCGATAACACCCGAGCACTCAAAATTCCGACACTCCTCAAATAAAATGCGAGGGGAGGAATCACCGGTGCCTCCGCCGGTTAGTCTTCGCCGAGTTTGAGGGCTTGTGAAATCTTAATCTTCTTGATAATTCTGTAAAGAACAAAGAAACCACCAAGGAGCATAAGACCTACAACAGCGTAAATCTTTAAGTAATCGCTTCTGAGAGGTGCAACCACAAATGCAGGTACTCTCTCGATTGCGTCGTAAAGCGTCTGGAACAACGGTACAAACAGGTCGCTTGCAATTCCACCGATTACGATTGCAACAACGATTGCAACACCTGAAACAAGGAGCTGTTCGTAAATAATCATTGCAATGATTTCACGGTAGGTCATACCCATAGCTCTTAAAATACCAAACTGCAGGGTTCTTGACTTGATTGACAAAATCCAGTAAATCAAGAAACCGATAATGCACATTATCATAATGATGATAAATCCAAGAGTAAGCGCACCGTTCATACCCTGAAGCATAGGGTCGTTCTTTTCGGAAATTACATTCTGACTTGCAACAATGTACTTTTCGCCCTCAATGTCGGACTCTTCAATTGACTTGTAGAATTCCTCAATCGTAGCGCCTTCCTCAAGGTCAATCCATACGTCGTAAGGCTCAACAGCTGTGTTTACTCTCATGTAGTCAAAATTCATAACGGCAAAGCTTGTGTATTCACCCTTTGAATTTTTGTCGTATGGATTTATTGAAGGCCAGTAGTCGATAAATGCAACAACTGTTGCCTCAAAATAATCGTTCTTGCCCCACTTAATCTGTACTGTGTCCCCAAGCTTTACTCCGTAGTCCTCAAAACTGCTTGAAAGGAGTATTCCTGACGGGAATTTTGCAAGTGCATTTAAGTAGTTGTTTATGTGGGTTGGCAAAAGGTCATCTCTGAACCACGCAATTTCTGCAAATTCAGCAGGAATAACACCCATAACATTAACTTCTGTAACGGTGCTTGTAGTTCTGTTCTGAGCTTCCTGTTCCCAGCCCCAGTTATTGTTTCGGTCGTCTTCCTCGACCTTGTTTTCCTTAGCGATTGTGTCACCACGAATGATTGCGTCATCTCTTGTGAACACCTTTGTTACATCCTTAACTCCTGCAAGCTCTTCAAATCTTTCGATTGCAGGCTCGATGTAGTAAAGCTCGGAAGCATCTTCTTCCTCTTCCTCAGGCTCGGTAACTGTAACTCCACCCATAGAAGTAGGACCTTGTGACTGTGCTTCGTCAATAGCAGAGCTGTACCACTTTTCGCTCATAACAACGTCAGCACCTGCCTGGTATCTTACTCTGTCCTCAGCATTGCTGTTTAAGGCTCTTGCTGTGTTTGCAAAGAAAATACCAAGTGAAACTGTAAGAATAAGGAAAGTCATAATAAACTTTTCTCTTCCTGTTGATGAACGTCCGATGTTGTTAAGTGAAACGTAAGCTGCCGGACTCCAGAAACGTTTTCCGATAGCATAAATAATTCTTACAACAAGAGGATAAATTCTCATTACGAGAAGTCCTGCGCCTAAAATAAATGCAGTAGAAGCTACAAAAAGCATAGGATTTATTGTAGCTGTTGCCTTTGAAAGTCCCTCTTTGATAAGGTTTTCCTGAGTGATATTATAGTAATAAAGCCAGGCGATTGAGCCTGCAAGAAGGATAATATCAAAGAAAGCCTTCTGCCAGAGAGGTTTTTTGTTTTTCTTAGCCTTTGACTGCTTGTGTGCAACGATTGTAACCTTTGTAGCAGGGAAAATCGGCACCATTGTTGTTACAAAGAAAACTGCAACTGCAACAAGTGCATAGCCAAACGCTGAAAGTGTCAGTCTTACAGGAAGTGCAGTTCTGTTTACAAATTCCAAAAATCCGTTTGATGCACCAAGCACCTGACAAAGCGCAAGTCCCACAAACGGGCCTATAATTGCCGTAGCCACGCCAAGCACCAATGATTCCAGCGCATAAATCGCCATAATCTGCATTGAAGATGCGCCTCGGCTCTTGAACACTGCAATTTCGTTCTTCTCCTGTTCAACATTAAGCTGTGAAACCATAAAGAGATAGAATACAATCATCAGCATTACAGGAATCTGCAACAGCCAGAGAATAAGTTTAAGCTGGCTTGCTCTGTCCTCATAGTCCTTAAAGATAGTTTCAGCAGGAAGCTTGAAGGAAATTCCCTTTTTAGCAAAAAGCTGTTTCTGTGCCTCGATTTTTTCGTTTATTTCCGAAAGATTTGTCATATCCATTTTAGGATAATTCATAACAATTCTCTCGCACATCTGTGAAATGGCAAATGACTTTGTTTTCATAGCCTCCTCTACAAAAGTATCATAGTCCATAAAAACAGTGCTTACATAAGCAGAGTCAATACCTTCTGACCAATAAGAATCGTTATCGCTTTTCTGTTCAAACATACCAACGATTTCGATTTTTACACTTGGCATTTTTCCAAAGATATTTTCAATCTCATAAACAGTACCAACTGTAACACCGATATTTTTCAGAGTCTTTTCAGTAGCAATAACTTCAAAAACTCCGTCGTCACGCTGTCCTTTTTTGAACATTCTACCGTCAACGATTTTAACGTGGTCTTCAATTTCAGCCATACCACCAACAGAAAATCTGTTTGTAGAACCAACCTGCTCGATAGATTTTACATAAAGTGATTTATCTATTGCGATTGATTTTATGTAGGAGTCGGGAATTCCCAAATCCTTATAGTTGTCAATTACAAGCTCGTGAAAGGTTTCTATTTCTTTAAGCTGTGCAGAAACCGTATCACCTTCCAGATGACTATCAACTGCCTCATACAGTCCCGGATAGATATCATTTTCAATCTGGAATGCCTCCATATCCTTTACAAGCATACGCTGTAATGAGGCATTCATATAAATCGGAATTGTACTCATCATAGCAGACGCCATAACAAATCCGACTAAAAGACAGATAACCATCCATTTTGTATTACGCATCTTACGAAACAATAATGTAAACATAATTTATATTGTCCGTCCTTTCGCTTAAAAATTCGGGTTATCTGATTACGATTTCGTCGCCTGCGTTTACACCTGAAATAATTTCAGACTGTGAACCTGTCTGAAGTCCTATTTCAACCTTTGACGCAACCTTTTTTCCGTCCTTGAGAAGATAAACAACCTTTTCGCCGTTTACAGTTTTGATGATATTGTTTGCAACCACCACAACATCTTCCCTCTTGTCAAGAACAAGAATTGTATCAACAAGAACATTTACACAGTTTTCAGGTGGGTTATCCTTAAACTTGATGTAAATTCTGTTTTTCTCAAAATCAATATCGTATTCGCTTTCTTCATCTTCAGCAGGAATATTGTCAGGAGTCATAAATACAACAGCATCATAAAGCTCGCCATTCATTTTGATTGACATAGCAGCGTCCATCTTGAATTCCTTAATATCCTCAGGTGCAATAGCAACATAAACGCTGTCAGGGTCTATAAGAGTCATTACCGGAACACCATTCTGTGCCCAGTCCCCTGCCTTTACGTTTACAGTTACAACAACACCGTCTTCAGGTGCAGTAATAACCATTGCATCCTTTTCTTCATAAAGGGTAGTAATTTCGTGCTCTAAAATTTCCTTATCAACCAGCTGTCTGTCAATTTCAGCCTGAGAAGCTCCCTGCTCCTTCAAAACCTTGACATTGAGTTCAGCTCTTTTTATATAAAGTTCTTTTTCCTTAATGAGATAATCAAGGTCTCCTGTGTCAAGGGTACAAAGAATATCGCCCTTTTTAACCTCTTCTCCCGCCTTGATATTAACTTCGCTGACAACTCCGTCACGGTCAAATGCAAGCTCATTCTGACTCTGTGAAACGATAGTAGCTGATGTAACTATCTGTCTTACAAGGTCTTTTTTCTTTGCAGTGATTGTAGTATAGTTTGTTTCCGAAGCCTTGACTGTCGGAGGGTCAATTATCTTCTCTTCGTCAGGAAGAAAATAACAACCACTTGCACTTATACTCATCATTGTAGCAACAACAAGTCCCAGCAATTTTCTTTTTTTCATATCAATCAGTTTCCTTTCACATGATATATATGCTATTTTCATTTATTTTAACAAAAATACTTATATACATTTTACCAAAAAAACTCACGAATGTCTACTGTTTTTTTGCAGTTTTACAATATTTTAAATATATCGGATTTCTCAAACGTTTAACCCTTGATATTTTGAAAAATGTATGAAAATATTAAACACATTTTTATCGTGAAATCGCTTTCAATTGTAAAATAATTATTAAATGCATTTTTTAAACGTTTTCTTTAAAAAAGTAAACGTTTACCGACAAGTAGGGGGACTTGAAAAATTTTTGCAATTGTGGTTTAATATTCTTAAGCGATAAGCGAAAAGAAATTTTCATTTAAAATATGAAAGGTGGAAAACTAAAATGGCAGTAGAAATCATCAATGGTCAGTCAATTCCAAATATGCCTTGGCAGGACAGACCAGAAGGCTGTAAGGATATCGTTTGGAGATATTCAAACAACCCTGTAATTCCAAGAAACCTCATTCCAACATCAAACTCAATCTTCAACTCAGCAGTAGTTACATTTGAAGGCAAGTTTGCTGGTGTATTCCGTTGTGACGACAAGCAGAGAAACATGGAACTTCACGCAGGTTTTTCTGACGACGGTATCAACTGGACACTCAACCCGGAAAGAATTCAGTTTGTTCAGGCTGACCCTGCAACAGAAGAAGTAAACCAGTGGGGATACGGATATGACCCAAGAGTTTGCTGGATTGAAGACAGATATTATGTTACATGGTGTAACGCATACGGCTGGAAGCCAACAATCGGCGTAGGCTATACATACGATTTCAAGACATTCTATCAGCTTGAAAACGCATTCCTCCCATTCAACAGAAACGGCGTTCTCTTCCCAAGAAAGATTAACGGAAAGTACGTTATGTTCTCAAGACCTTCTGACTCAGGCCACACACCATTCGGTGATATGTACATTTCACAGTCACCTGACATGAAGTACTGGGGCGAACACAGACACGTTATGGGACCTCTCAGAAGCTGGGAATCAAAGAAGATTGGTGCTGGTCCAATTCCGATTGAAACTTCAGAAGGCTGGCTCTGTTTCTACCACGGTGTTCTTGAAAGCTGTAATGGTTTTGTATACTCATTCTCAGCTTGTATTCTTGACAAGGACGAACCATGGAAGGTTAAGTACAGATGTGCTGAATACCTCATCAGCCCACAGGAAATCTATGAGTGCGTAGGCGACGTTCAGAACGTTACATTCCCATGTGCTACACTTTGTGATAAGGACACAGGAAGAATTGCTATTTACTACGGCTGTGCTGACACAGTTGTTGGTCTTGCATTCTGCCAGATTGACGAAGTTGTTGAATACGTTAAGTCACACTCATCAATCTAAGCAAACGTGACGTTTGTCATACAATTGACAATTGACAATTAAACTTGAATTAACAGTTTGAGATAAATCCTCTCCCTATGTGGGGGAGGATTTTTTCCTTTGAAATCAAAAAACTCACTACCTTTTTAGATAGTGAGTTTAGTTTTTTTAATCCGTCGGCGAAGCCGACACCTTAATTGTGCATTGTGCATTGAAAAAGCCTTTTGCCCCTCACTTTTTAAGCCGAGCCTTAGCGAGGCGATAACACCCGAGCACTCAAAACTCCGAAATTTCTCAAATAAAATGCGAGGGTAGGTCGGTGAAACCGTTAGGGTTTCAATTGTCCATTGTCAACTGTCAATTGTCAATTATTCAAATAACGTTATGCGTTATTTGAATAATGGTCCGTATGCTTGGCAGGCACGGTAGTCAGCGCTTTCCAAATCCTTAGTACCAAATGCGCTCCAGCAATGTGGACGATAAATCTTATCGTCTGAAACGTTGTGCATAGAAACAGGAATTCTCAGCATTGACGCAAGTGTAATAAGGTCTGCACCGATATGTCCGTATGTAAGTGAGCCGTGGTTTGCACCCCAGTTAGCCATTACGCTGTAAACGTCCTTGAATGCACCCTCACCTGTAAGACGAGGTGCAAAGTATGTTGTTGGCCATGTAGGGTCTGTTCTCATATCAATGATGTTGTGAACTTCATCAGGGATAACGCAGGTTGTACCTTCAGCAATCTGAAGAACAGGGCCTATTCCTGCAACAATGTTTACTCTAATCATTGTAACAGGCATTTCAGCCATATTTCTCCAGTGTGATGAGAATCCGCCGCCTCTGAAATAGCCGAGATTTCCTGGTCTCCAGTCTGTTGCAGCAAGACAATCGTCAATATTCTTGTCGGTCATATCATACCAAGGCTTCATCATTCCGTCAGCCATACCTGTGCCGTCAAGGGCAGCCGCACCTGAATTTATAAGGTGAATAAATCCGTTTTCGGCAGTTCCTGTTGGTCTTATGCCTGAAACTCTCTCAACTGCGTCTGGGCTCCAGTAGGTTCTTACGTCAGCAAAAATAGGTGCGCTGTGTGTAAGAAGTGTTCCTAAGAGCATTGAAACGCCGTTAAGTCCGTCGTTTTCTGTTGCAAGAAGAACAGGCTTTTTCTTTCCGTTCCAGTCAAAGGTTGAATTTAAAATTGCCTCTGTGAAATCGCCATTAGGCAGGTAGTCAGTCCACTGTCTCTGTCCCTGGAAACCACCAAGAATAGCGTTTCTTCCACAGGATTCTTCAATCCAGCCCATTTCTGCAAGCTTTTCATTTCCAAGCATAATATCTCTTACAATAAGAGTCATCTTAACTACGAATTCCCAGTCCTTTTTACGTCTTTCGTCGTCCATAGGTGGCTGGTTTACGATGTCAGGACCGTCAGCGCACTTTTCATTTTTCCATGCAAGTGCCTTTTCGTATTCCTCGTGGTCGTAAATTCCAAGGTCAATTCTTCTCATAATTTCAACCATATCAACCCATTCAGGGCGAAGTCCAAGATACTTTGAGAAAAATTCAACGTTACAGTATGAGCCTGCAATACCCATTGAAACAGCACCGATGTTACAGTATGCCTTGTTTTTCATTTCGCCTACTGCCACAGCACACTTTGCAAAACGGAGAAGCTTTTCCTTAACGTCGTCAGGAACAAAGGTATCCCCTGCGTCCTGAACGTCGTGACCGTAAATTGCAAAGCAAGGAATTCCGTTCTGTGCATAAGCTGCCATAGCTGCTGCTAAAAGAACAGCGCCAGGTCTTTCTGTACCGTTAAAGCCCCAGAGTCCCTTTACTGTTGTAGGATTCATATCAAGCACTTCTGTGCCATAGCACCAGCAAGGTGTTACAGTAAGGGTAGCTGTTACGTTTTCCTTTGAGAATTTCTCTTCACAAAGGGCAGCCTCATAGCCACCACCGATTGTTGTATCAGCAATAACGCACTTTACAGGTGTTCCGTCTGAATACTTTAAATTTTCAGAAATAAGATTAGCAGCAATGTGTGCCATTCCCATTGTCTGTTCTTCAAGTGATTCACGGATACCCTTTCTTCTTCCGTCAATTACTGGTCTGATTCCGATAACTGGATACATAAAAATCTCTCCTTTTTAATTTAATGCTGTTTCCTTAACAAACATAATCTCTAAAAATCTGTCGTATGCCTCGTTTATTTCCGAAGAATCCCCCGTCGGTTTGTAAGTAACTGTTTCTTCGGAATTTCTTATAATTTTTCTTGCGTGGGAAATATCCTCGATTTCCCCGTGAGAAATAAGCTGAATAGCGATATTTCCTAAAACTGTCGCTTCAATCGGCCCTGCAACCACCTTTTTCTGGCATATATCAGCAACCGTCTGACAAAGCAGTTTGTCCTTGATTCCTCCGCCCACAATATGAATTGTGTCGTAGTCTTTTCCCGTAGCCTCGCTTAAAAGTTCAATGGTGTATCTGTACTTCATCGCAAGGGATTCATAAATACATGTTACGATTTCACCGACCTTTTGTGGAATTTCCTGTCCTGTATTTTTACAGTATTCCCTTATTCTTTCAGGAATGTTTCATGCCGGTGTAAAATC
>JAFTNX010000006.1 GCA_017451665.1 Oscillospiraceae bacterium
AAAATGTCGTACAATAAAAGGGCAGAATTCGCCCTTATAAGCGTTTGGTCGGATTTGCTTACCCTCTATCGAGTTGCCGCTCGGTAGGGGGCTTTTTTTATTCTATTGCAATGTTAATTCTTTGTATTTTTCGTAATAATTATCTTTCGTGACAAATATTCTTCTTTTGAAATCAACTAAAGGTCCTATAAAACCACATTGCTCTAATTCTACCAATAATTTTTTTGCATGGTTAAAGTTTATACTTAGTTTACTTGTGAACTGTCGAACAAGTATTGCGTTATCGACAATATCATAATTGATTAGTATTTGCAGGGCTTTGAATATTTCGTCATCAACATAAGGCTCGCTTGATGTGTTGTCGTTAGAAGTCTCAATCTTATTCTGTGGCTTTGCAACAGTAGTTACTTCCGACATCTTTTGAATAACATCTCTGTCCCAGAGCTCAACGCCATTTATTCTTGCAAGTTCCTTTGCAGGCTCGGTAAAATACTGATTTGTCATTACAGCACCTTTTGTACAGCCGTAGCAAGCTAATCCACCAATAACTTCCTGAATAGGAGTGTTATCTAATTTGTGTGAATAGCATTTACACTGAATAGCGTATTTTATGCCTTTCTTTTCTGCAAGAACGTCAACACCAAAGTCACCAGAGCCACGAGTTACTTCAACATTTTTAAATCCATTTGCTCTTAAAATGTCAGCACAAGCATATTCGAATTCGTGACCTTCCATATTATCAAGCTGTGTAATAGAGTAAGTACGTCCTCTTCCGGCGTATGCACAGATTAAAACAATAATTAAAACTATTATGTATATCCACCAGAATTTTGGCATTTTGCTTTCTTCATTGAAAATTGCTTTTACAATATTACTTAAACCCTCAAATTCAAATGCTACACCGATTAAAGCTGTTGCAGTTAATATTAGTTTGCTTGAAAAATCACGAGGTTTAAAAAGCATTTTCAGTGGCTTATAAAAAAGAAATGTAACAATCGCAGTAAGTAAAAGTTCAAATATCGTCTGAACATTATCACCCAAAGAAGCTTTAAACATTGATGTTACTATTGTAACAACACCTGCTGCTACGAAGAAAAGTAGTATACAAGCGATTATAGTCTTAAAGGTGTTTAGTTTTTCTTTCATAGACTTACCTCTACAACGCACTCATAAAGTAAACTGCTTTACCAAGACAACGAACAGTTTCCAATTCCTCATTCATATAAACAAGTGGTGGATATTTCGGATTTTCAGCGACAAGCATAAGCTTGCTTTCCTCTTTATAGAAATACCAGCGCTTAAGAGTTGCTTCATTGCCAATAATCACAGCAGCAATTTCGCCGTTCTCTACAATCGGCTGTTGTCTGATGAAAACAATATCCCCATCATTGATACGGGCATTAACCATGCTATCACCTTTTGCAGTAAGACAAAAATCTGCCTTAATGTCCATACCTGCCATTACATAGTGTTCCTTGTCTTCATCAGCCCAGATAGGTTCTCCACAAGCTATTTCACCAAGCATTGGGAATTTCTTAAGGTGAATAGGGGAGAGGTTGTCATAGCTGTCAATGAATGAAGCAGTATCTTTATATGATTCGTATTTTTCTTCAAAACTTCCCATATTATCAGTTTTTGCTGATAGCCAATCAGGATTTACATTTAATTGCTTTGCCATTGCATGCAAAACAGGTAATTTAATTTTAGAAATCTTACCTGTTTCATATCGTTGAATAGTAGATTTATTGAGCCACAAAAGATTTCCTAATTCCTCTTGTGTAAGTCCTATCTGTTCACGACGTGTCTTTATACGTTTTCCGACTTCAATAAGATTAAGGTTACTATTCATAAAGTCACCACCTTTATTTGTTACTTTAATAGTAGTATATCATATAAAATTGCGTTATGCAATACTTTTTTTAATTTTTTTCAAAAAAAGTTGCGTTATGCTATTGACAAACTCAAACGGATATGATATTATGAATACATCGAGTTGCATAATGCAACACAAAGGAGGTGTAAATATGGTTAATACCAACAAAATAAAAGGACGAATGAAAGAACTGGAAATATCGCAAGCAGATGTAGCTAAAGCATTGAATTTAGCGCAGCCTACGGTATGTCAGAAGATAAATAACATTCGTCCTTTTGATTTACCAGAAGCAAAAAAACTTGCCGATTTACTTGGAATTACTTCTTCTGAATTTGAAGAATTTTTTTTGAAGTAAAAGTTGCATAATGCAACAGGCTGATTTTTCTTGCTTTCAAATGCAAAAAGATATATATTTCAAGTAGAAATCGAAAATTATGGTTTTGAAAGGAGCTGTGTATGAAAAAAGACAATGATTACATCAATCTGCGAATGAATATCGTGGCGTTGCAGACAAAGTATTCACTCACAGATGAAGAACTACGGCTTGCGTCACGATTAAGTGACTCGGCTTTTCGCCAGCGTAAGAAAAGACCAGGGCTGTGGAGATACGAAGAACTTATAAGGCTCGCAAACAAGCTTCACACCACGGTAGACAGACTTGTGGGAGAACCACAGAATTTATTGAAAGGAGCCTGACAATGAAAAACCTTTTGAACTTCACAGTAAACCTCGTATTCCTCCTGGCAATGTCTTGGGGATTTGCAGAGGTTATAAGTACCGGCAGAATAACCGGAGGGACAGTGTTCCCGATAGGAATGTTATTCTTGTACTGGATTGTGGGAATATCCACAGACAAGCCAAAGAAGAAAACAAAAAGACCTGCGCCACATTATCAGACAATACGTCTTGAAATGCGAGGCACAGGGTGGAAAGAGGTGAGATAAATGAAAAGCAAATGGAAGGTTTCGTCGCAATATATTGACGGCAAGAGATTTTTTCAGGTGTTTCGTCTGATTGACGAAAAAGCACTTCACCACAGTGGAAACAGAGAGTGCAGAGGTGGACTTTTCGAGAGCAAGGACGAGGCAAGAGAATATGCTGAAAAGCTGAATAAGGAGGAAGAAAATGAAAGCAATCAGATTAACTAACGAAAAGGGCGAGCTCATTGAAATGGAAAACAGCCTTGAAGCTTTGCAGAGCGAAGTCGGTGGACTTATCGAAGTTATAACGCTTACAGACGAAATGGCTATGATTGTCAACGAAGAGGGCAGGTTAAGGGGCTACGCAATAAACGACCCTGCAACTGATGTATTTTCAAGCTTTAAGACTTACAGCTCGGACTTTATTGTAGGTAATGCTCTTATCGTAGGCGTTGATGGTGAGAATTTCACGGACCTCAGAGTTACTCAGGTCGTGCGCATTACAAACTTGCTTAAATCATTAGGCTATTACAAGAAGGAGGAATAATATGGGTTGCTTTGATGCAAAAGTTTTTGCCAGAAACTTAAAAACGGTTATGGCACATACCAATACCAAAAACAAAGATTTGGCAAACGCTTTGAATTACAGAGAAGATTATATAAGTAAGATTAAAACCGGGAAGAGAACACCACCGTTGCCAGTAGTTTATCAGATGTGTGAATTCTTTGATGTTTCTATGGACTGGCTATGTGGCAGGAAGGAGTACTAAAATGAAGAAAGACAAAGTACTTAGTCTGCGAGCAATGCAGACAGCAGGAGCGACTATCAGTGAAATTGCAACGAAGCTCAGACTTAACCCTGAGGACGTTGAGTCAAAGATAATCGAGCTGGGCTACACACCCAATGAGAAGGTCACACCTGAGCCTCACGGTTGGGGTAAGAATGACGAAGAACCGGAAGCTCCTCAGCTGAACAAAAACCACAACTATATGACTCAGGACGAAATTGACAACGCACTGCTTATGTATGAAAACGGAATGGGCGTAAGCGAAATCGCACGTCAGCTTGGCAGAGCACAGTCAAGCATCTCAAGGCTGATTGCAAAGCATAACGGCTACATCAGAAAGCCTAAGGACAAAGAAAAAGAGCCTGCTTCTGCGCCAACAGAAACAAGCTCAAACGATAATAAAAATATTTCTACAAATAATTATAACGCACTTAAAAACAGTTGTCAAGTGGCTTTTGAGTATGCGGACCAGTCTTGTAAGGATATTCTTGGCATTTATGAGAATATGACCGATGCAGAGCAGAAGGCTTTTGACCTGGGTAGTGTTTATCTGAGCACGCTCTATGCAAGAAACAATCTGGAAGAAGCACTTATGGGGAGGGAGAAGGAATGAGCAATATGAATTCAATAAACATTATTCGCGGTGATATGCCTTTTTGGAAGATTGTAACAAACATGCTTAAAACAAATGAATTTGAAGCCAAGCGTATACTTGTGCAGTTCTTTAATGATGAGGTTATAAAAAACCTTCCTCCTTTGAGTAGTGAGGACATTCCGAGTCTTGTCGTTGCATTGGAGTGTCTGATAGCTGCACTCAAGGTTTCAATGGAACGCTTTCCAAAAGACAAGGAAGTGTATGAGAAACTTACCAACGAAGTCAATGTAAATACGTTTATTATTCCAAGAAAGATGAAGGAGGATAAAGAGAATGGCAGTGAAAATTAACTCACTCGAATTTGAAAATGTAAAAAGAATAAAGGCTGTTCAGCTTACACCGTCAAAGAACGGACTTACAGTGATTGGTGGAAAGAACAGCCAGGGTAAAACATCTGTGCTTGATAGTATCGCCTGGGCGCTTGGAGGGGACAAGTTCAAGCCGTCAACTCCACAGCGTGAAGGCTCTGTTGTTGAGCCTCACCTTAAAGTCACACTTGATAACGGAATTGTTGTGGAGCGTTCCGGTAAGAACAGCTCCCTTAAAGTTATTGACCCAAACGGCAACAGAGGTGGACAGCAGCTTCTTAACAGTTTTGTGGAGCAGTTTGCTCTCGACCTTCCGAAATTCATGAATCAGACAAGCAAGGAAAAGGCTGCTACACTTCTGCGTATTATTGGAGTGGGTGACGAACTGTATCAGCTTGAACAGAAAGAGCAGTCGGCATATAATCAGCGTCATGCTATCGGTCAGATTGCCGACCAGAAAGAAAAATTCGCTAAGGAAATGCCTGTCTTTCCTGGCGTACCTGCTGAAACAGTTTCGGCCTCTGAACTCATCAGACAGCAGCAGGAAATTCTCGCAAGAAACGGAGATAATGAACGTCTCAGAAGAAATAAGGAGAGAATTCTCAACGAGAGAGATAATCTTGTGGAAAAGATATGTACTATGCGCCTTGAACTGCAGAAGATTGAACAGCTCCTTGCTGACAAGGAAAGCGAGCTTAAAATTGCTTGTAAGACTGTTGAAAATCTTGTTGACGAATCAACTGCTGAGCTTGAAAAAAATATTTCCGATATTGAAGAGCTCAACAAGAAGATAAGAGCAAACCTTGACAGAGAAAAGGCTGAAATTGATGCAGAAGAGTATCGCTCACAGTACAATGAGCTGACAGATACCATTAAGGCTTTAAGACAGGAAAAAACAGACCTTCTTAAGGGGGCTGACCTGCCACTTGAGGGCCTTTCAGTTGAAAACGGAGAACTGCTTTTCAAAGGCTTCAAGTGGGACAATATGAGTTCATCAGAACAGCTTATTGTAGCTACCTCGATTGTAAGAAAGCTTAACCCTGAATGTGGCTTTGTTCTTCTTGACAAGCTTGAACAGCTCGACAGCGATACTTTGAAGGAATTCGGCTCGTGGCTTGAAGAACAGGGATTGCAGGCTATTGCTACAAGAGTTTCTACAGGTGATGAGTGCAGTATCATTATCGAGGACGGAAACTCTATCGTAAAAGAAACAACACAGAAGAAAGAATGGAAAGCAGGTGCATTTTAATGAATATTACAAAAGGGAAAATCATCACAGCACAGAAGGTCGTTATTTACGGACCTGAGGGTATCGGCAAATCAACATTTGCTGCACAGTTTCCAGAGCCTCTCTTCATTGACACAGAAGGCTCTACCAAGAATATGGACGTTGCCAGAATGGACAAGCCGTCAAGCTGGGCAATGCTTAAAAACCAGGTAGCTTATGTTAAGGCAAATCCTCAGATTTGTAAAACGCTTATCATTGACACTATCGACTGGGCAGAACAGCTTTGTATCAATGATATCTGTGCTACTCACGATAAGAAGGGTATCGAAGACTTCGGCTACGGAAACGGCTATGTTTACGAAAAGGAAGAATTCGGACGTTTTCTTAACAGCCTTGAAGAGCTTATTGAAAAGGGCGTCAATGTTGTACTTACAGCTCACGCTCAGATGAGAAAATTCTCACAGCCTGATGAAGTGGGAGAATACGACCGCTGGGAACTTAAGCTCGGAAAGAAAACAGGTTCACAGATTTCTCCACTTGTAAAGGAATGGGCTGATATGGTCCTCTTTGCAAACTATAAGACCTACGCTGTTGCAACTGACAAGGACGGCAAGAAGTTCAAGGCTCAGGGTGGTGGCCGTGTGATGTATACTCAGCATCATCCTTGCTGGGACGCTAAGAATCGTTTTGGTCTTGCAGAAGAGTTAGCTTTTGACTACAGCTGTATTGCTCATATTTTCAACACAGCACCTGCTCCACAAACACATCAGGTGACACAGCCTGCACCATCACAGGTACAGCAGACAGTAGCACCACAGACCACACAGCCAGCTCCTGTTGTTGATACATCAGGCTTCGAGGACGTGACACCTGTTGACATTCCTGATGGCATTCCAAAGGCTCTTGCTGACCTGATGAGAGCTAACAAGGTCAGCGAATCCGACATCAGACTTGCAGTAAGCATGAAGGGATATTTCCCTGATGATATGTCAGTGGCTAATTATCCACCAGATTTCATTAACGGAGTGCTTGTCGGAGCTTGGCCACAGGTTTATGAAATGATAAAAGAAAACAAAAAATTACCGTTTGACATTTAGGAGGAAAAATACTATGGCAGAACCAATCAGAGAATTCGGCTGGGATGATGAAATTTCAGATGAGGGCAGTGAGTTTGTCCTCCTCCCGGAAGGCGATTATGATTTTACAGTTTCAAAGTTTGAAAGAGCAAGACACCAGGGCTCAGAGAAAATGCCACCATGTAATATGGCAAAGGTGACATTCACTATCTGGGGTGCAGAAGATAAGATTGAAATTGTTGACAACTTCTATCTTTGCGACAAGTTTGAGTGGAAACTTTCGGCGCTGTTTCTTTCAATCGGTCTTAAAAAGCGTGGCGAACATCTTAAGATGAATTGGAATCTTGTTACAGGTGCTAAGGGTAAGTGCCGTGTCTATGTCGAGAATTATCACAAGAAAGACGACAAGGAAGGCGAAAAGACAGGTTATTCAAATAAGATTAAGAAATTCTATGCTTATGACGAAACTGTCCAGACTGTTCAGCCAAATACAGTACAGCCTTCGACAACACCTACATATACTGCTCCACCAAGTAATTCAGGCTGGAAGGCAGGCGCATTCTGATGGAATTAAGACCTTATCAGAGTGAAGCACACAAAGCTGTTTTTGAGGAATGGGACAAGGGCGTTAACAAAACGCTCCTTGTACTTCCTACCGGCACCGGAAAAACTATTGTTTTTGCAAAAATCACAGAGGACTGCGTAAGAAGAAGTGACAGAGTGCTAATTTTAGCCCACAGAGGTGAGCTTCTTGACCAGGCATCAGACAAAATCAAAAAAGCGACAGGGCTTTGTTCAGCAGTTGAAAAGGCTGAACAGAGTTGTAAAGGCTCATGGTATAGAATTGTTGTCGGCTCTGTTCAGACGCTAATGCGTGAAAAAAGACTTGCGCAGTTTTCAAATGACTATTTCGATACAATAATTATCGACGAGGCACATCACGCTATATCTGACAGCTATCAGAAAGTGCTTGAACATTTTCCTGATGCCAAGGTGCTTGGTGTAACTGCAACTCCTGACCGTGGAGATATGAAAAATTTAGGTCAGGTGTTTGAAAGTCTGGCTTATGAATATACACTTCCACAAGCTATTAAAGAAGGTTATCTTTCACCTATTAAGGCAGTTACAATTCCTTTACAGCTTGACCTTTCATCTGTAACTACTCAGGCAGGCGACTTTAAGGCTGCAGAAATTGACACAGCTCTTGACCCTTATCTTTACAGTATTGCTGATGAAATGAAAAAATACTGTCAGGACAGAAAAACAGTAGTATTTCTCCCTCTTATAAAAACCTCACAGAAATTCAGGGATATTCTCAATTCCAGAGGGTTCAGAGCAGCAGAAATCAATGGCAGCAGTGACGACAGGGCACAAGTCCTCGAAGCATTTGAAAGAGGAGAATACAATGTGCTTTGTAACTCAATGCTTCTTACAGAAGGCTGGGACTGTCCGTCAGTTGACTGCGTTGTGGTTTTAAGACCGACTAAGGTACGTTCTCTGTACTGCCAGATGGTAGGCAGAGGAACAAGACTTTGTGAAGGTAAAGACCACTTGTTACTTCTCGACTTTTTGTGGCACACAGAAAGACACGAACTGTGCAGACCTGCTCACCTTATCTGTGAAAATGAAGAGGTCGCAAAGAAAATGACAGAAAATCTTGCTGACAGCGCAGGTTGTGCTATGGACGTTGTGGAAGCTGAAAGCAAAGCGTCAGAGGACGTTGTGGCACAGCGTGAGGAGGCTCTGGCTAAGACTTTAAAAGAAATGAGAACAAGAAAGAGAAAGCTTGTTGACCCGTTACAGTATGAAATGTCTATTCAGGCAGAGGACCTTTCTTCTTATGTTCCTGCCTTTGGGTGGGAATGTGCTCCACCATCTGACAAACAAAAGGCAGCACTTGAAAAGTTAGGAATATTCCCTGATGAAATTGACAATGCAGGAAAGGCAAATCTTATCCTGGACAGACTTGAAAAGAGGAAAAACGCAGGACTTACTACTCCTAAGCAGATAAGACTTCTTGAAAGAATGGGTTTTGTGCACGTTGGTGAATGGAGCTTTGACGCTGCCAGCAAAATGATATCAAGAATAAGTGCTCACAACTGGCGAGTACCTGATGGAGTAGAGCCAAAGACATACAAACCTGAAAGCATTGGAGCTTAATAAATGGAAAACACAAATTTACTTAAAATACTTTCATATATAGACCCTGCCGACTGCGACTACCAGGAATGGGTTAATGTTGGAATGGCCCTCAAACACGAGGGCTATTCTGTATCAGACTGGGATAATTGGTCCCGTAGAGATGTAAAGCGTTATCATTCCGGTGACTGCGAGAAGAAGTGGCAGAGCTTCAACGGAAATACCTCACCTGTAACAGCAGGTACCATTGTTCAGATGGCAAAGGACAGAGGGTATACGCCAAAGGAATTCAAAACTTTTGACTGGGATAGTGAAATAAGCTTCGAAGAAGGCTCTTTCGTTAGTTCTTCTAACGAAGGTATTCCTTTTCACGAGCCAGCTATATGGAATCCTGTCTCGGAAATCACACGTTTTCTTGAATTGCTTTTTGACAGCACAGAAAATGTAGGCTACGTTACAAGCACTTATGAGAAAACTGAGGATGACGGCTCTGTCAAGTTTCTGCCTACCAAAGGAAACTGGGACAGAACTGCAGGTGAGCTTATCGAAAGTCTTAACAGATGTAATGGAGATATAGGCGCTGTACTCGGTGACTATAACGAAAAGGCTGGTGCATGGGTGAGAATTAACCCTCTTGACGGCCACGGCGTTGCAGATGCCAATGTTACAGATTACAGATATGTTCTTGTTGAATCTGATAGCCTCCCTCTTGAACGTCAGAACGCTCTTATTCGTGAGCTTGAATTACCAGTTGTGACACTTACATACACCGGTGGAAAATCTCTTCACGCCATTGTAAGAGTGGATGCAGGTAACCGTGAGGAATACCGTAAAAGAGTAACATACTTATTTGACATCTGTAAGAAAAACGGACTTGACATTGATAAGTCGTGTAAAAATCCTTCACGCCTTAGCAGACTCCCAGGAATTTTACGAAACGGCAAAAAGCAGTTTCTTATTGATACCAATATCGGAAAATCAAACTGGGCTGAGTGGTACGATTTTGTTGAAGGCTTGAATGACGACCTTCCTGACCCTGAAAGTATGTCAGATATATGGGATAACCTTCCTGAACTCTCGCCACCTCTTATTGACGGAGTTTTGAGACAAGGACACAAAATGCTTATAGCAGGTCCTTCCAAGGCAGGGAAATCCTACGCTCTTATCGAGCTGTGTTGCGCTCTTGCTGAAGGCAAAAAGTGGTTAGGTTTCAATTGCACACAAGGTAAGGTTATGTATGTCAATCTCGAACTTGACGACGCAAGCTGTAAGCACCGTTTTAAAGATGTTTATAACGCTCTTGGTTGGAAACCTGAGCATCTTGATATGATAGATATCTGGAACCTCAGAGGCCGTTCTGTTCCGATGGATAAGCTTGCACCTAAGCTCATCAGACGAGCAAGCAAGAAAAATTACATTGCTATTATCATTGACCCTATATACAAGGTAATTACCGGTGACGAAAACAGCGCTGACCAGATGGCACATTTTTGCAATCAGTTCGACAAGGTATGCACCGAGCTGGGCTGTGCAGTTATCTATTGTCACCATCATTCTAAAGGTAATCAGGGTGGTAAGCGCTCTATGGACAGAGCTTCAGGCTCAGGAGTATTTGCCAGAGACCCTGATGCGCTTATAGACCTTTCAGAGCTTGAACTGACTGAGGGACTTATTAAGTCTGAGGAAGGTAAGGTTGTTTGTAAGGTGTGTGCTGAATGGTTGTCACGCTTTCACAATGACATTGATGAGCTGTGCTCACAGGACGACCTTGTAACACCTAAAGCTATGCTATCAATCGCACAGACACATTTACAGCCTAAGTCCTATCAGCTTATGCATGATGATATAAAAAAGCGAAAGAAAGCGTTATACAGCCGTACTGCATGGCGCATAGAAGGTACTCTGAGAGAGTTTCCAAAGTTTGAGCCAATCAATCTATGGTTTGACTATCCTATTCACAGAGAGGACACCGTAGGCGTTCTAAAAGACCTTGCTTATGAGGGTGACAGCTCAGGCAATTGGCAGAAGAATTTCGGTAAAAAGAAGTCAAACAAAGAGCGTCAGTCTGAAAGAAACGACGGTATCGAAGCTGTGTTCAATGCTTGTAATCTTGACGGAAAAGTGACAATTCAAGACCTTGCAGAGTACAGTGGAAAGAGTGAAAAAACTATCAGAAGGCATCTGAAAGAGCATGGTGGTTTCTGGGTGGACGGCTCTGAAGTAGGGTTGAAGGACAGGGACAAAGTCGAGTAATTGTCCCTTGTCCCTAACAGGGACAAAGTCGAGAATTTTCCTTTTTGTCCCTCGGTGGGACAAAGTCGAGAAATCACCGAGTTTGTCCCTGGGACAGACAAAGTATATTACTACGTAATATATACTTGTCCGCATAAAGCGGCGGACAAGCATATTACTAGCAGTAATTCTCACGAGCGAAAAGGAGCGAAGAAAAATGATACAATTTTTTCTGCCAATGATACCTCCGACTGTGACAGCCCAGGAACACAAGATAGCTGTTATCAAAGGTCAGCCGGTTGTGTATGATACACCTGATATTAAAAATGCCCGACAGAAATTTATGGCGCATCTTTCAAAACACAAACCTGATGAAAAATACAAAGGTGCTGTGAGACTGACAGTCAAGTGGTTGTTTCCGATTACGGGAGAACACTTCGATGGAGAATATAAAACTACAAAGCCTGACACGGACAATTCCCAGAAGTTGTTCAAGGACTGTATGACAAAGGTCGGTTTCTGGAAAGACGATGCGCAGGTAGCCAGTGAGATTATCGAGAAGTTTTATTCTAAAATTACAGGCATCTGGGTGAGGGTTGAAGAAATATGACAATTGCAGAAGTTAAAAACAATCTGGGAAAGCCTGTCAGGTTTTCTAACAAAAAGCTGTTTATCGAAAGTGCAATGTATATTCTGACAGGTTGCATCCTCAGGAAAGGTGATAAAGAATTTTATTACCAGGCAGAACTTACGGACGTAAGAAATAACAAAAGTGTGCTTATTTGCAGACTTGATGAAATTGAGAAGGTTTAGGAGGAATAATCTATGGCAATAGAAATGATAAAAACAGAACTACTTTATCCACATCCACAGAATCCAAGACCGAACGTTGGTAATGTGACGGAGCTTTCTGAAAGTATTAAAGCAAATGGTATTTTTCAGAATCTAACTGTAATAAGAGGTGGAGCAGGTGTCCCAGACAGTAAAGAAGGTTTCACGGTAATTATCGGTCACAGAAGACTTGCAGCATCTAAGCAGGCAGGTATAAAAGAGCTTCCTTGTGCTGTTGTTGAAATGACCGATAAAGAACAGGTAGGAACTATGCTTCTTGAGAATATGCAGAGAAGTGACCTGACAGTTTACGAACAGGCCCAGGGCTTTCAAATGATGTTTGATTTAGGAGAAACTATGACAAGTATCTCAAAAAGTACAGGATTTTCTGAAACTACAATCAGACATAGAATGAAACTCCTGGAGCTTGACAAAGAAAAGTTTGAAGCTTCACAGGAGAGATGCCCGACAATTACAGATTATATCGAGCTTGAAAAAATCAAGGATATAAAAACTAAAAATAAATGCCTTGAAAAAATCGGCACAAAAGATTTTGAGTGGGAGGTAAAGAGAGCTATCCAGGATGAGCTTGCCGCTGAACGTAAAGAACAGTGGACAGAGCTTCTCAACAGCGTAGCAGAAAAGACAAATATTGGTGTCAGAAGTAACCGTGAACAGTTGAATTTTTACTCTATGCGTAGTGAAATTACAGACGATATAAGAAAGGAACTGGAATCCTTTAGTGAAAAAGAAGAAAAACTTTACTGGGCTATGGACCCTTACAACTTTGCTTATTTATACGGAAAAGAAAAAACAGTAGCTCTAAATAACCAGAAAGAAAACTATGCTGAAAAAGAAAAACTTCGTAAGGCAAAGGTCGAAGCTGTTGATGAAATTGAAAAAAGAGCTTTTGAACTTCGCAAAGAATTTGTAAGAGATTTTACAGGAACAAGAATTGAACATTTTCCAATAATTTTCAAAAGACTTGTGGAGGAATTTGATTATTTCAATGAAATTGATTTTGAAGATTTGGCTGAGCTACTTCATATTTATCTTCCAAAAGAGTGGAAAGATGACGACTACGGCCCGAAAGAATATCTGATAAGTAATACACGTTTTGATGAAATGATTTCAAAGCGTCCTCAGAAGATAGCGTTAGCAGTACTTTTTCTGCTTATTGATGATTTTAGTATGCATGATTTTTACGGGAATTACAGTGTATCAAATAAAAATGATATTGAAAATTGGTATAAGCTACTCGAACAGTGTGGTTACCAGATGAGTACAGAAGAACAGAAACTCATTGATGGTACGCACGAGGTTTTTAAGAGGAGTGACACCAATGAATAATTTAAAAAAAGGCGACGTGTGTATGTACAGCTACGACAATGACAACAAGTCAGCTGCCATTGTTGAAATTATTGATATTCTGAATTCTGAAAGAGGAATTGCAAAGGTTAAGTTTCTTGAAGTGCTTGTTGATGATACCGGCAACGGGTTTTTCAATTACCTTAAGCGTACTGGTGGAACAATGAACGTCAGCCTGAAGTATCTTAAAGTGATTAAGAGTGAGAAAGGGAGTGCTGAATAATGCTTAGTATACCCAAACTTGCAAAAGGTGGAATTATAACACCAACATCAATTTATCCTATCGGTGATGACAGGCGCACAATGCCGTGTTGTTCTAAACTCAAAGATAAATACTATGCAATTTATAAAAGAACAAAAAAGGCGAGAATTAAAAAGAAAGCTGCTAAAAAATCGTGGATATTAGCACTTAGAAAGGTGGTGCTGAATAATGCCTTATATTGACAAGGAAAAAGCACAGATATTTTTGAGGACTTATTGTTTGGCAAAATATCCGACATCATTTGCAAGTGGCTTACTCACTGCTGCCGACCAATTAAATAAAATACCCACGGCTGACGTTGCTGAAGTGAAGCACGGACATTGGATTTATGAAGAAGATGTTATCGGTGACACAG
>JAFTNX010000062.1 GCA_017451665.1 Oscillospiraceae bacterium
AGAAAAACCCTTTTGAAAAAGGGTTATTTCTCAAACTCTTTTCCTAAAACTTTCAATTTAAAATCCCATATAGGGTTTAAACCCTATATGGGATTTTACGTTAAAAGTCTTTGGAAGGAGGTTCGGGGGACAACCTTTCTTCAGAAAGGTTTCTCCCCGATAAGTTCATATAATATACTTCTGTATAACTATCCACCTTATATTGTGAGGCTTTATTTTTTCTTACAGATAAGATTTCCTTCTAAAATGCCGACTACGAGAATTTCCTCGCCGTTTTCGATTTCCTGTGTGGAGATTGCCTTAGCGTCGATGAATTTATTCTTGTAATTAACGCAGACAGTTCCACCGTTCATATTAAGATTTGTGACAGCCATACCTGTGCAGTTTACAAGCTGTTCGTTAGAAACCACTCCTGCGTTTCTGATAACCTTGCTTAAATATTTTGACGCAAAGAAACAGACAGGAGTAAGTGCAATAGATAAAGCTGCACCAAAAATTTCGGCGAGATACATATTCATATCAAGCGCTAAGAATATCAGCGAAAACAACCCGTCAAGTGACAAAAAACAAAACAGCGACATCACTGACCAGAAACTCGGATGATTGTATTTGTAGTCCTTGTCTGTCATTTTTAAAAATTCTCTTACAAAAAGAAGAATCATAAACAGCATTGAAAACAACATTATAAGCGTAGAAAACTTTCTGTAATTGTCCAGATTGTCCCATAGCTGAACCACAAACACACCCCCCTATTTTTTATCTCTTTAAAACAATTATACACTAAAGCACCCGTTTTGTCAACAAAATTTTAATAATTTAATGTAGTTTTTGTTCTTAATTTGACTATTTTTTAACAATGTTAACAGAATATCCCCATAAATCGGGACTATTGTAAAACCAAAAAATAACAAAAAAGGTATCGCTTTTTTTTAAACGATACCTCATATTTTTTGTCAGCTTACTGCAAACTGTGAATTATAAAGATTAGCGTAAAAGCCCTTGTTCAAAAGAAGCTCGTCGTGGGTGCCCTGCTCAATGATATGCCCCTTATCCATTACGAGAATGCAGTCAGCCTCCTTGATAGTTGACAGACGGTGCGCAACAATAAAGCTTGTTCTTCCCTCCATCATTTTAGCAAAAGCCTTCTGAATTCTTATTTCTGTCAGCGTGTCGATTGAAGAAGTAGCTTCGTCAAGAATAAGCATAGGTGGCAGACAAAGCATAACTCTTGCAATACAAAGAAGCTGTTTTTGTCCCTGTGAAATGTTTGAGCCTTCGTCAGAAATCTCAGTCATATAACCCTTTGGAAGTCTTTTTATAAAGCTGTGACAATGGGCCGCTTTGGCAGCTGCAACAACCTCTTCCATAGTAGCATCAGGTTTTCCGTATGCGATATTTTCAAAAATAGTACCCGATTTGAGCCATGTTTCCTGCAGAACCATTCCGTAATTTGAACGAAGTGAATCTCTTGTGATTTCTGTGACCGGATAACCCGAAACTGAAATTTCGCCCTTATTAACGTCATAAAATCTCATAAGAAGATTTATGATAGTGGTTTTTCCACAGCCGGTAGGTCCTACAATAGCAATTCTCTGGCCAGGTTTTACCGAAAGATTTAAGTTTTCGATAAGGCTTACCTCTGGCACATAAGAGAATGAAACGTTCTTGATTTCAACTCTGCCGTCAGCTTCATCAAGCACAACTGCGTTTTCAGCGTCAGGTGTCTGTGGCTCTTCCTCGATAATTTCAAAAACTCTTTTTGCAGAGGCAAATGCCGATTGAAGCTCGGTAATTACTCCACTTATTTCGTTAAATGGCTTGGTGTACTGGTTTGCGTAGCTTAAAAAACACGAAAGCTGTCCTACGGTAATTCTACCTGAAAGTGCCGAAACAGCGCCGAAAATTCCTACGCCTGAATAAACAAGTCCGTTTACAAAACGTGTGCAAGGGTTTGTGAGTGCCGAATAGAAAAGTGCCTTCACGCCACACTGCTGAAGTCTGCTGTTTATTTCGTCGAATTTTTCTTCTGCGTCGTCTTCATAACAAAAAGCCTTGACAACCTTCTGATTTCCAATCATTTCTTCAATGAGAGAAGTCATTTCACCTCTTGTTTCCGACTGGATTTTAAACATATTGAATGTTCTTTTTGCAATAAAGCTTGCAACAAAAAGTGAAAGTGGCGTAATGAGTACAACAACAACCGTGATTTTCAAATCAATTGAGAGCATAAATCCGATTGTTCCGAAAATAGTAACTATTCCCGAAAAAAGCTGGGTAAATCCCATTAAAAGACCGTCAGAAATCTGTTCAACGTCGGTTATCATTCGTGAAATCATATCTCCCTGACGCTGTGCATCAATATATTTCAAAGGCACAATCTGGAGTCTTTCAAAAGCCCTTACTCTTATATCTCTTACTGTATAAAAAGTCAGCTTGTTTGTACAAAGATTCATAAGCCACTGGGTTATAGCAGTAATTCCCACAACCACAGCAAACTTAATTAAAATCACGCTTATTCCGTCAAAATCAACATTGTTTTTCTCAATTATAAGGTCGATAGCGTTACCTGTTAAAATCGGTGCATAAAGTGTGAGTGCCACAGATACAAGTGCAAAAATCATAGCAAGCACAAGATACCATTTATAAGGCTTTGTGTAAGAAAGGATTTTGCTAAGTACAGATTTATTTTTCATCTCGCTCAATCTCCTCTCTTGAAAGCTGTGACTGACAGATTTCTCTGTATTCATTACAGTTTTTAAGAAGCTCCTTGTGAGTTCCTATCCCTGCAATTTCGCCGTCATCCATAACAATTATCATATCGGCATTTTTAATAGTAGTCGCCCTCTGTGAAACTATAAACACAGTAAGTCCCTCTGTCTGTTCGGAAATCGCCTTTCTGAGTTTTGCGTCAGTAGCATAGTCAAGTGCAGATGCAGAGTCGTCAAGAATTAAAATTTCGCATTTTTTGACAATAGCTCTTGCGATAGTAAGTCGCTGACGCTGACCTCCCGAAAGGTTTCTTCCGTTTTGCATTATCATTGTGTCAAGTCCGTCAGGCTTTGAATCAACAAATTCTCTTGCCTGAGCTATGTCAAGTGCCTTGTAAATCTCTTCGTCGGTGGCATCAGCCTTTCCCCAACGCATATTATCTCTTATTGTACCCTTGAAAAGCACTGCTTTTTGTGGAACAATACCGATTTTTTCACGCAAATTTGTAAAGGTGTAGTCCTTTACATTTTCGCCATTTACCAGCACTTCCCCTTGTGAAACCTCGTAAAATCGGGGAATAAGATTTATGAGAGTAGATTTTCCCGAGCCGGTACCACCAATAATACCAATTGTCTGACCTTTTTTGACTGTAAAGGTCAACCCACTTACAGCATTATCGGCGTCGCTACTGTATTTAAAGGATACATTTTTAAATTCAACAGCATTTTCACTGTTGTTTTCTGTAATTTCCTTAGCGTTTTCGTCACTGAGCTCAGGTTTTGTATTAAAAATCTCGTTAATTCTCAGTGAAGATGCAGAGGCTTTTGTAAGTATAACAATGAGGTTTGCAAGTGCCACAAGTGCCAGCAGAATCCGTGACATATAGTTTACAAGTGCAATAACTTCTCCCTGTGAAAGGTCGCCTGCGTATACTGTTTTTCCACCAAACCACATAATCGCAAGAATAGCTAAATTCACAACAACATAAGTAGCCGGATTTAAAAGTGCAGAAATTCTTCCCACAACAATCTGATGCTTCATAAGACTTTCGCTTGTTTCCTTGAAATCCTGCTTTTCCTCTTCCTGACGTGAAAATGCCCTTACAACTCTCACACCTGCAAGATTTTCTCTTGTCAGAAGTGAAACCTTATCGGTTTTCTTGGCGATTGCTGTATATTTCGGAATGGAAATTGTCATTATCAGGTAGATGATAAGTGCGATAATCGGAGATGCCACAAGAAAAATAAGTGTCAGCTTAACATTTATAATAAGTGCTGCGATAATTGCGCCAATAACTATAAAAGGTGAACGCAAAAACAGTCTTAAAAACATATTTACGCCTGTCTGTGCCTGATTTATGTCGCTTGTCATTCTGGTTATAAGTGTGGAAGTCCCTATTCTGTCGATTTCGGCATGAGAAAATTTATTTATATGGTGATAAAGGTCTTTTCTCAAAGCTGTGCCAAAGCCCATTGACGCTTTTGCTGCAAAAAACTGTGCCGTAAGTGAACAAGCAAGTCCCAGCACGCCAAGAAGTACAAGCACGCCTCCCAGTTTCAGAATATATTCCTTGTCGTTGTGCTTGATACCTGTTTCAATGATTTTTGACATAACAATAGGTACAATAAGCTCAAAGGTGGCTTCCGTCATTTTAAAAAGAGGCCCTAAGATACTTTCAAGCACATAGTTTTTCAGATATTTAAAAAGTCTGAACATAATATCTTCCTTTCTTAAAAATCATACCTTTAATATAATATCACAGTTTACGGTATTTAACAAGATTTAATTTGAAATGTTTACACTTACTTGGTTTTGTGATAAAATGTAGTTGAAATAAAATGCTCAAAACATCAATCTTTTTACTCAAAAAATCAAGTTTTTTATTTTTAACTGTGTTATTATTAGGTTAATGAAAGTAAGCTTACATTTCTCTAAAAGGAGTCCGTAATGAAAAATCTGTACATTATTGTTGAATCGGTGAAATTCATTGAAGAAAACCTCTGTGAAAACATCACCCAAGAGGATATTGCAAACAACTGTTTCTGTTCGCTGTCAAGCCTGCAGAAAACCTTTCAGTATGCAACTCACCATTCAATAAAGGATTACATTTCCAAAAGGCGTCTGACGGAAGCTGCAAAGGATTTGCTTAATTCTGATGAAAATATTACCGATATCGCCCTGAAATATCAGTACGGCTCTCCTGAAGTTTTTACAAGAGCATTTGTCCGTGTGTGGGGTGAAAAGCCGTCGTCTTTTCGCAAAAACAGAAAATTCTCACAGCTTTTTGCACCTCTTGACATCGAAACAATGGTTGAAAAAAGGAAAAAAGGAGAAATTTATATGAGCAGAAAGAGAACTGATTTATCTGAACTTTATCAGATTTTAAAGGAACGCAGTGATAATTATATCATTTGTGCTGATATGATTGGACTTATGGAAATCAACGAAAAAATCGGCAGAAATGCAGGCGATAAGGCTATTGCTGAAGCTGTAAGAAGAATGGACGAGGCTTCAACTGAAGATATGCTTTTCTTCAGAATAGGTGGCGACGAATTTGTTATCGTGACAAATTACACAAGCGCTGACGACGCAGTAAAGCTTGCTGAAAAGATTGTTTCACAAAACGGAAACACTATCGACTGTGACGGAGTTGAGGTCAGCGTAGGTCTCAGAACAGGAATTACCAAAATCTCACTTAATAACACTGTCCGTTACGCTGAACTTTTTAATCGCTGTATGGAATCAATTGATTTTACAAGAAACTCAGGCAAAAATGTTTCAATAAAACTCTGAACCAATGCATAATGAAGGTGTCTGCATTGCAGACAAAAAATAAAGAGTAGGATTTTTTCCTACTCTTTTTTGTCTATTTATCTGAGTAAAACATACTGCGAGAAATTTTCGGTTTAGTATTTTTGCAAAGCAAAAATGCAAAATCGCTGATATTGTCAGCGAAGAAAATTTACTCCCGACGCTTGCGATTGCAAACGTCAACACCCGAGCACTCAAAACTTCGACACTTCTCAAATGATGCGAGGGGAGGAGGGTCCAGCGACATCGCTGGTTTCAGGCTTCGTATACTCGTACTTCGCAGTTGCCCATAAAGAAGTTTAAAAATTCGTCGTTTGTCATATCATGGAAATAGGTTTCAATAATTCTGCAAACGCCACCGTGAGATACAAGAAGAATATTTTCGTTTTCGTAATTGTTGATGATTTCATCTAAAAATCCGTAAACTCTGTGGGCAAGCTCTAAAAGTGACTCCCCTGTTTTGCCCATTTTAACGCCGAATTCAGTTTTGTTTTTTGCAAATCCGTCAGCGTGCCTGTCCATTCCTTCGTATTTTCCGTAGTCCCATTCAGTGAGTCTTTCGTCAATAACAAAAGGTACGCCTATTCTGTCGGAAACAATCTGTGCAGTCTGGATAGCTCTCTGGAGTGGCGAACAGATTATAACATCAATGTTTCTGAACATTTTTATTTCCTTGGCAAGGTTTTTTGCCTGCTCAAGCCCGTTGTATGTAAGAAAAACGTCGGTTACACCACAAATACGGTTGTCAAGATTCCAACCTGTCTGTCCGTGTCTTGTAGAATAAATCTTCATAATTAAAACTCCTTCTGACTTTACAAAAAACGCCCTTTTCAATTAAGAATAGGGCGATGTAGTAGTAACTATTGATTTTTAAACGTATTTGTACTTGACTTTAAAATAGTATTCGTATTCCTCGTAATTTTTTTCCTTACCCCAGAATACATTGATTTTAACAATACAGCTTTCGATTTCACCGGTCGGAATTTTTAAAACCTTGCTCTTTGAAACAATTTCTTTTCCGTCTTCATCGTAAACTGTGTAGAATATATCTCCTGCGTATTTTCCTTTATAGCTCACCTTGATGTCGCTGACGATTTCCTCGCCAACAGGAGTATCTCTCTTAACCTTCTGTGTAACTTCCGGTATTTTATCGGAAATATCAGATATTTCAAGTGTCTGATGCTCTTTTACATCATTTTTATATCTTGTACTGATGTGATAATCCTTTGGTGTAATTGTGGTTTCGTTGTTTTCAACTTCAACTTCGCCTATGTCTACATCAGGTCTGCCTGTATATATAAAAACACAGCCTACAATAAAAATTGCACCAAAAACAATAATAAGTATCTTTTTAAGCATCATTACACCTCCCAAAT
>JAFTNX010000063.1 GCA_017451665.1 Oscillospiraceae bacterium
CTTGATGGTATTTCAGGTGATGAAAATGCTGTAAGAGATTATATCTGTAAGGAAATTATCGGTCACGCAGAATTTAAGATTGATAATCTTGGAAATGTTATCGCGTTTAAAAAGGGTAAAAATACCCCAAAGAATAAAATTATGATTTCTGCCCATATGGACGAGGTTGGAATGATTGTAAACTTCATAAATTCAGACGGAACTCTTAAAATTTCGTCAGTTGGTGGAGTTGACCCACGAGTTGTTTTTGGCAGACAGGTTTTTGTTGGCAAAAACAAAATCAATGGCGTAATCGGCGCAAAAGCTGTTCATAATCTTACTGCTGATGAAAAGGACACAGCTGTGACATTTGATAAAATGTATGTTGACATCGGCTGTGAAAATAAGGAAGTAGCTGAAAAGCTGGTTTCTCTTGGTGACAGCGTTACTTTTTCTTCTGAATTTATAGAATACGGTGACGGCTTTGTAAAAGGTAAGGCTATTGACGACAGGGCAGGCTGTGCTGTTATGCTTGAAATGATTAAATCAGACCTTGAATACGACACATATTTTACCTTTGTTGTTCAGGAAGAAATAGGACTTCGTGGCTCAAGATGTGCAGCTTTCTCAGTTGAACCTGATTATGCAATTGTCATTGAGTCAACAACTGCTGCTGATATTCCGTCAGCAAGCGGTGCAGACAGAGTGTGCGAGCTTAAAAAAGGACCTGTTGTTTCATTTATGGACAGGTCAACAATTTATAATAAAGAGCTTTATAACCTTGCTTTTGAATGTGCAAAGGAAATTGAAATTCCTTGCCAGACAAAAACAAGAGTTGCAGGTGGTAACGACGCAGGTGCAATTCACCTTTCAAAGGGTGGAGTAAAGACAATTGCTGTTTCTGTGCCTACAAGATATCTCCATTCACCATCTTGTGTGATAAATAAAGAGGATTATTTCAATACTCTTAAACTTGTAAAAGCTTTGACAGATAGGATTTATAACAGATGATAAAAAGACTTGAAAAAATAAACCCTGACATTTTTGAAAAACTGAATAGTGACCATTATAAAAGACGTGTAAAATCAAACTTTGAGGCATACGGTACAGAATATGACTTCTGTCAGTTTTTTGCACTTCTTGACGATAGCGAAGAAATAAAACTTCTTATAAGCCAGTTTAATTCTACTATGGTTGTTGCTAATTCAATTGATTGTACCTTTGATGAAACAATCTGTAACGACATTCTTACACTTATTTCAATGAATAAACCACAGACTATTGAAATGAGTGTCAGATTAGCAGAAAAAATCAAGGATAACCTTAACGATTATGAAAAATGCGACAGAACAGAATTTGAATTTGTAAGTAAGAATTATCTGCCTAATATGGTGGTTGACGAGTGCCCGAAGCTTGATGATGTTTTCAGCATTTTAAAAACAAGCTTTCCTGTGATAGCTGACAGCTATGATTTGTGGCTTACTGATACTTCACATAAGGTAAGACGAGGTCTTTCACAGTGCTTTGTTCTTGGTAATTTTACTACTGCTACAATTCAGTATATCTGCGATAATACTGCACTTGTAGGTCACGTTGCTACCATTCCTGAAGAAAGAGGACGCTTTCATGCAAGAAAACTTCTTTATTGGATGGGCGAAAAGCTCAATAAAGAAGGGGTAAACGTGCGACTTTTTGCAAGAAGCCACAGAGTTTCCTATTATGAGGAAATCGGTTTTAAGGATATTGGTATGGATATTGTTTTTGAAAGGAAATTATAAAAATGAACTACTTTGATATAGATGAAAAACTTCTTGAAATCGCTGAAAAAGCTGAAGAAATGTGTAAAAAACAGTTTTCTCAGATTGAAAAAATCAGCTTTATAAACGGTCAGAAGGTGCTTAAAGCTTTTATTGATAACCGTGTAAGCGAAAGCTGTCTTAAAGGCACAACAGGCTATGGCTACGGAGATTTGGGAAGAGATACAATCGATAAGGTTTTTGCGCAGGCTTTTGGTGGTGAAGACGCTGTTGTAAGACATACTTTTGTTAACGGAACTCACGCACTTTCTACTGCACTTTTTGGCGTGTTAAGACCTGGCGATACAATTCTTACTCTTACCGGGAAGCCTTACGATACCCTTGAAGAAATCATTGGTATAAGAGGCGAAGCTGGCAAGGGAAGTCTTAAGGATTTCGGTGTTAAGTATTCACAGGTTGACCTTGTTGATGAAAAAACACCTGACTATGATAAAATCGCTGAAATGGTAAAGGGCGTTAAGGTTGCGTATATCCAGCGTTCAAGAGGGTATTCATTAAGACCGTCACTTTCTATTGAAGTTATTGAAAAAATGATTAAAACTGCAAAAGCATCAAACCCTGACGTTATCCTTATGGTTGATAACTGTTATGGCGAATTTGTTGAAGAAAGAGAGCCACTTTCAGTAGGCGCTGACCTTATAATCGGCTCACTTATTAAAAACCCTGGTGGTGCAATCGCATCAACTGGTGGCTATATCGCAGGAAGGGCTGACCTTGTTGAAATGTGTGCCGACAGACTTACCTGCGTTGGAATGGGAAAAGAAGTGGGCTGTTCACTTAACCAGAACAGAGAAATGCTGTTAGGCTTCTTTATGGCACCTGAAGTAGTTGCAAACGCACTTAAAACTTCTGTTTTTGCTTGTCATTTCTTTAATCTTCTTGGATTTAAGACATTCCCAGAAGCTGATGAAACAAGAACAGATATTATTGCATCAATCTGCCTTGAAAACGAAGAAAACCTTACAGCGTTCTGTCAGGGAATTCAGAAAGGCTCACCTGTTGACAGCTATGTTACACCTGAAGCATGGGATATGCCAGGTTACGAAAGCAAGGTTATTATGGCTGCCGGTGCATTTACAATGGGCGCTTCAATCGAACTTTCAGCTGACGCACCAATTAGAGAGCCTTTTGCAGCGTGGTTGCAGGGTGGTATTACATATGCAACAGGAAAAACAGGTGTAATTCTTGCTGCACAGGAAATGATTAACAGAAATCTTTTAAAAATATAAACGGAGGACGTAAAAATGGCTGACATCTATACTTTACCGCTTGACGAGATTGTAAACGAATTTAAACTTGAAGTGCTTTATACTCCTTGTGAAACAAAAAGTATTCTTATCAAGGATAACGACGTAAACAGACCTGGACTTCAGCTTATGGGATTTTATGAGTATTTCAACGCAGAAAGAATTCAGGTTTGCGGAAATATGGAATTTGCTTATATGGCTTCAATCAACGAAGACGTAAGACGTGCAAGACTTGATGCACTTTTTGCTACAAAAATTCCACTTTTTGTTGTTGCAAGAGGCCACGAACTTTATCCTGAAATGATTGAAATTGCAGAAAAGTATGGCATTCCACTCATGAGAACTGAAACTTCAACAGGTGAATTTATCGCTGCACTTATCGCATTTTTAAATCTTAAGCTTGCTCCGAGAATTACAAGACACGGCGTTCTTATTGAAGTATACGGTGAAGGTGTTCTTATCGTCGGTGAAAGTGGTGTCGGTAAATCTGAAACTGCTATCGAACTTGTTAAGCGTGGTCACAGACTTGTAGCCGACGACGCTGTTGAAATCAAGAGAGTTTCAAATATAAGCCTTGTTGGTTCTTCACCTGATAATATAAGACACTTCCTTGAACTTCGTGGTATCGGTATTATCAATACAAGAAGACTTTTTGGTGTAGGTGCAGTTAAGGTTTCTGAAAAAATCAATATGATTATTGAACTTGAAATGTGGGACAGCGAAAAGGTTTATGACAGAATGGGCGTTGATAACGAATATGTTTCTATTCTCGGCGTTCAGGTGCCAAGCCTTACTATTCCTGTAAAACCAGGTAGAAACCTTGCTATGATTATCGAAGTTGCAGCTATGAATAACAGACAGAAGAAGATGGGTTATAACGCTGCCGAAGAACTTCTCAGCAATCTCGGACTTCAGATTGATAAGAAGGATAAGGTTAAAAACTGGGACGAAATTTAATTTAAGGATTGAACTTTTAAATGAAACTTGTAGCAGATTTGCATACACATACTATTGCGTCTACTCACGCATATTCTACTATTACTGAAAACTGCCTTTGGGCTAAAAATAACGGTATAGAACTTATAGCAATGACAGACCATACTGAAAAAATGCCCGACTCACCGTATATCTGGCATTTTGAAAATCTTCATATTCTTCCAAGAAAAATTAACGACGTATTTGTTCTAAAAGGTGCTGAAACAAATATAATTGATTTTGACGGAAATATAGATTTGCCCGAAAAAACTCTTTCGGTGCTTGAATGGGTTATAGCGTCAATGCATAATGAGGTTTTAAAGCAGGGAACTGTTGAGGAAATCACAGAAACCTACTTGAAAGCTATGAAAAATCCCCATATTGATATGATAGGTCACCCGACAACTGCGTATTTTCAGTGTGATTTTGAACGACTTGTCAAAGGGGCAGTTGAGAATAACAAAATTCTGGAAATCAACGAAAGCTCAATAAATGTCAAAAAGGGTAGCCGTGAAAATAGCTATGAGCTTCTTAAAATGTGTAAGAAGTATAATGCACTTGTGGCTGTGAATACTGATAGCCATTTTTGTCAGCTTGTGGGAAAAACAGCAAGTGCTTCTGAAATATTGAAGGAATGCGATTTTCCTGAAGAACTTATTGTAAATTCAAGTATGGAAAGACTTTGTAACTGGATTTATAATAAACGTAATATTAAACTTTTGTAGGGGTGTGAAACTTGGAAAAGATAAATTCTTTGATAGGTTTTTGTGAAGAATTAAACTGTGAAGTGAGAAAAAATCATCTTCTCAGAGATTATACAACCTTTAAAATCGGTGGCGAATGTCCTGCTGTTATTTTGCCGTCAGATACAGATATGCTTTGTGAAATCATAAAAAAGATTAAGGAGCTTGACGTCAGATTCACCGTAATCGGTAACGGCTCAAATCTTCTTTGTGACGACAAGGGCTTTAATGGTGTAGTTATAAAAATCGGTAAAAATATGGATAATATTTCTCTTGTGAATGATACTACTATCTCAGTTTCAGCAGGTACTTCACTTAAAAAGCTTTGTAATTCTTCACTTGATAACAGCCTTACAGGACTTGAATTTGCTTATGGAATTCCTGGTACTGTGGGTGGTGCTGTGTTTATGAATGCAGGCGCTTATGACGGAGAA
>JAFTNX010000064.1 GCA_017451665.1 Oscillospiraceae bacterium
ATAAGAACATTTTCCTTAAGACCTGAGAGTCTGTCGCTCTTTCCTCTGATAGCAGCATCAGTAAGTGCCTTTGTTGTTTCCTGGAAGGAAGCAGCTGAAAGGAATGAGTCAGAATTTGATGAAGCCTTAGTGATACCCTGAAGAACAGGTAATGTTGTAACAAGTCTTGCAGTAATATCGCCTGCATCAATTTCTTCCTGAATCTGAGCGTTAATCTGGTCAACTTCAGTCTTAGAAATAAGTGTTCCCGGGAGGAGGAAGCTACTTCCGCTATCGTCAACCTTAACCTTCTTCATCATCTGTCTTACGATTACTTCGATATGCTTATCGTTGATATCTACACCCTGGAGTCTATAAACCTTCTGAACTTCAGTGATGATGTAGTTTTCAACAGCCTTTTCACCGTTAACAGCGAGAATATCTGAAGGGTTGATTGAACCTTCTGTAAGTGGTTCCCCTGCCTTAACAGTCTGACCGTCACGGACCTTAATCTTATATCCGTATGGAATAGCGTAAGTTTCAACTCTTGCTTCTCCCATTGTTTCGTCAGTAACTATAATCTGCTTTGTATTCTTCTTAACTTCTTCAATCTTAACAGTACCGTTAATTGAAGTGATAATTGCAGCGCCCTTTGGTCTTCTGCTTTCAAAGAGTTCTTCAACTCGTGGAAGACCCTGTGTGATGTCTTCTGCAGAAGCGATACCACCAGTATGGAATGTTCTCATTGTAAGCTGTGTACCTGGTTCACCGATTGACTGAGCAGCGATTACACCAACAGCTTCACCAACAGAAACAATCTTTCCATTTGCAAGGTTAGCACCGTAACACTTAGCACATACACCGTGCTTAGACTGACACTGGAGTACAGAACGGATAGTAATCTTTGTCTGTCCCATAGCTTCGAGGATTTCGCAAACTCTCTTAGCGTCGTGTTCATTCATAAGCTTATTATGTGAAACTACAATTTCGTGTGTTTCTGGGTCTACGAGGTCTTCAACAAGATATCTGCCAACAAGTCTTTCTGAAAGTGGTTCAATCTTTTCGTTACCGTTTCTGATTTCAAATACTTCGATACCAGAAGTTGTTCCACAGTCTTCTTCGTAGATAATAACGTCCTGTGAAACGTCAACAAGTCTTCTTGTAAGGTAACCTGAGTCAGCAGTTCTGAGGGCTGTATCGGCAAGACCCTTACGAGCGCCTCGTGAAGAAATAAAGTATTCGAGAACATTAAGTCCTTCACGGTAGTTAGCTCTGATAGGCATTTCGATTGTAGAACCTGAGGTATTAGCGATAAGTCCACGCATACCTGCAAGCTGTCTAATCTGGTTGATAGAACCACGGGCACCAGAGTCAGCCATCATGTTGATTGGGTTATATGGGTCGAGACCTGCCTTAAGAGCGTCTGTAACTTCATCAGTTGCCTTATTCCAGATTTCGATAAACTTCTTAGACTTTTCTTCTCTTGAGATATAACCTCTCTTATACTGAGTTTCAATCTTAGAAACAAGGTTATCAGCATTAGCAAGAATATCCTTCTTAGCAGCTGGAACTTCAGCGTCACAAACAGCAACAGTAATAGCTGCCTTTGTTGAGAACTTAAATCCGAGTGCCTTAACCTTATCGAGAACTTCAGAAGTTGTAGCTGTGCCGTGAATTCTGATACATCTTTCGATGATTTCAGAAAGCTGTTTCTTCTTTACGAGGAATGAAACTTCAAGGTCAAACATCTTTTCTGAATTTGTTCTGTCAACAAAGCCAAGATTCTGAGGGATATTTTCGTTGAAAATAAGTCTACCAACAGTAGCGTCAATGAGCTTAGAAACCTGCTTTTCGCCGATTGTCTTAGTAATCTTAACCTTAATTGGTGCATGGAGTGAAACAACGCCTGCATCATAAGCCATAAGAGCTTCATTAACGTCCTTAAATACCTTACCTTCGCCGATTTCGCCCTTCTTTTCAAGTGTCAGATAGTAAGAACCGAGTACCATGTCCTGTGAAGGAACAGCAACCGGACGTCCGTCTGATGGCTTGAGGAGGTTGTTTGCAGCGAGCATAAGGAATCTTGCTTCAGCCTGAGCCTCAGCAGAAAGTGGCACGTGAACAGCCATCTGGTCACCGTCGAAGTCAGCGTTAAACGCTGTACATACCAGTGGGTGAAGCTTGATAGCACGGCCTTCAACAAGAACAGGTTCAAATGCCTGGATACCAAGTCTGTGAAGAGTTGGCGCACGGTTAAGCATTACAGGGTGTCCCTGAATTACATTTTCGAGAGCGTCCCAAACTTCTGGTCTTGCTCTGTCAACCATCTTTCTTGCTGATTTAATATTAATCTGTGGGTTTGTATCCACAAGTCTCTTCATTACGAAAGGCTTAAAGAGTTCAAGTGCCATTTCCTTTGGAAGACCACACTGATACATCTTAAGCTCTGGACCTACTACGATAACTGAACGTCCTGAGTAGTCAACACGCTTACCGAGAAGGTTCTGACGGAAACGTCCCTGCTTACCCTTAAGCATATCTGAAAGTGACTTGAATGCTCTGTTGTTAGGGCCTGTAACAGGTCTGCCGTGTCTGCCGTTGTCGATAAGAGCGTCAACAGCTTCCTGAAGCATTCTCTTTTCATTTCTTACGATAATGTCAGGAGCTTCAAGCTGGAGCATTCTTCTGAGACGGTTATTTCTGTTGATAACACGTCTGTAAAGGTCGTTAAGGTCACTTGTAGCATATCTGCCACCGTCGAGCATAACCATAGGTCTGATATCTGGTGGGATAACTGGAACTACGTCAAGCACCATCCAGGATGGGCAGTTTCCTGACTGGATAAATGCCTCAACAATTTCAAGTCTCTTAAGGAGCTTAATCTTCTTCTGTCCGTGTGGAAGGTCCTTAAGCTCGTCCTTAAGTTCATTTGAGAGCATCTTAAGGTTGTTTTCCCACTTTTCAGGAGCGATATCAGCATAATCCTCGTCGTTTGCAAATTCATCCCAGTTAGCGTCAAAGAGCTGTCTGATATAAGTTGAATTACTTACAGCTTCAAAAACGATATGGTCTGTATTGCCACCAGGATTCTTATCCTTATAGTTTGTTCTGTCTCTGTCAGCAGCTCTCATGAGTTCAAAGTATGTTTCTCTTGAAATAACCTGACCGATTTCGTATTCTTCTTCGCTCTTGGTATTTTCATTTCTTGTGATAACATACTGTCTGCCATAGAGGAACTTTTCAAAGTCAGCAGAATCAAGTCCTGTAACCTTGATAAACTTAGCCTTATGACCTGCGATAAATGATTCATATCTGTCAGGTGCATATTCCTTAAGCATGAGTTCGATAGCCTCTGCACCCATCATAGCAAAGAATTCGTCTTCATACTTTTCACGCATATCGGTATAGTCCTTTTCAGTAAGGAGCTGTCCCTTGATAAGGCCTGTATTACCAGCGTCGATTACGATATATTTTGTAAAGTAAAGAACTTCTTCAAGGCGCTTCTGAGAAACCTCAAGAATCTGTCCGATTCTTGAAGGTGTTCCCTTAAAGTACCAGATATGTGACACAGGAGCAGCAAGCTCGATGTGTCCCATTCTTTCTCTTCTTACCTTGGCTCTTGTTACTTCAACTCCACAGCGTTCACACACTTTGCCCTTGAAACGGATTTTCTTATACTTTCCGCAGTGACATTCCCAGTCCTTTGAAGGTCCAAAAATTCTTTCACAGAAAAGTCCGTCACGTTCAGGCTTCTGAGTTCTGTAATTTATTGTTTCCGGTCTTTCTACAACACCATATGACCATTCTCTAATCTGGTCAGGTGAAGCAAGA
>JAFTNX010000065.1 GCA_017451665.1 Oscillospiraceae bacterium
ATCGTCCTTGACGCTCAGGTGAGATGCGAAAACCCTGACGCCGACCCTGCAACTTGCACAAGAAATGTCTATGTAACTATCGGAATGTTCTCAATCGTTCAGCTTTCAAGACCTGTTCCACTCCTTATCCCTGCATATGACTACTGCGTGCCTGAAAAGGAATGTGTAACAAATACCGAAAGCCCTTGCGAACTTTTTGAAAGAATTGATTTTCCGACAAGAGAATTTTTCCCTCAGGGACTTGACGATAATAACTGCGACTGTGGTTGTGGTAATACCCCGGATTGCTCAGATTGCTGATAGCATAAAAAATTCCTCTCCGTCATATAATTGTCGGGGAGGTGTTTTTATGCTTTGTAGTCTTACACAGATTAAAAATAAAGAGGTAGTGGATGTTAAAACAGGCATAAAAATCGGTTATGTTGATGACGTGGAGATTGATACAAATTCTTCAAGTGTGGTTTCATTGCTTGTTTTTGGTCGCCCACGCTTAATGGGAATGTTAGGCAGGGAGGAGGATATCATCATTAAATGTGACGATATCCAGCTTATCGGTGAAGACACAATTCTGGTGAATTTTAAAGAAAAGCAATTATGCACAAAAACAAAAAGCTATACTGTCGAAAATTTGTTTAAGTAAACAAATGAAAATCCCTTGTAATTTTATAGATAAAATGGTATAATATATAGGCAATTCGCACGCATAGTTCTGCAGAGGTCCCGATTAAGCCAATAATCGGGTGGTATGCATTAACCCGAACAATGTGGAGGAAATTTGTAAAAATTTAAAAAACCAAAAAACAGGAGGAAACTACAATGGGAGTAGTATCAATGAAGCAGCTTCTTGAAGCTGGCGTACATTTCGGTCACCAGACAAGAAGATGGAATCCAAAAATGGCACCTTACATTTTCACAGAAAGAAACGGCATCTACATTATCGACCTTCAGAAGACAGTTAAGAAGCTCGAAGATGCTTATATGTTCATTCGTGAAGTATCAGCTAACGGCGGAGAAGTTCTTTTCGTAGGAACAAAGAAGCAGGCTAGCGAATCAGTTAAGGAAGAAGCAATCAGAGCTGGAGCACACTTTGTTAACGCAAGATGGCTCGGCGGTATGATGACAAACTTCAAGACAATCCAGAGAAGAATCAAGAGACTTGAACAGCTCCACGCAATGGAAAACGACGGTACATTTGAACTTCTTCCAAAGAAGGAAGTTGTACAGCTCAACCTCGAAATCGAAAAGCTCGAAAAGTACCTCGGTGGTATCAAGACAATGAACAAGCTTCCAGGCGCACTCTTTATCGTTGACCCAAGAAAGGAAAAGATTGCAGTTTCAGAAGCTAAGAAGCTCGGTATCCCAGTAGTAGCTATCGTTGACACAAACTGTGACCCAGACGATATCGACTACGTTATCCCAGGTAACGACGACGCTATCCGTGCAGTAAAGCTTATCGCTGGTTGTATGGCTAACGCTATTATCGAAGGCAGACAGGGCGAGCAGGAAGCTGCTGTTGAAGAAGTTGCTGCTGAAGAAGTAGAAGCTGAATAATTTTTGAAAATACAGGCAGACATGATATATATTTTGATGTCTGCCTTGATTTCGATATACTAAAAATCAGGAGGAAATACAAATGGCAAACATTGGTGTTAAGGAAATTAAAGAACTTATGACCCTCACAGGCGTAGGTATGATGGACTGTAAGAAGGCTCTTGTTGAAGCTGACGGTGATACAGAAAAGGCAGTTCTTATCCTCAGAGAAAAGGGACTTGCTACACAGGCTAAGAAGAGCGGCAGAGTTGCTGCTGAAGGTATCGTTGCTTCAGTTGTTGAAGGCAACGTAGGTGTTGTTCTCGAAGTTAATATCGAAACAGACTTTGCTGCAAATAACGAAGAATTCAAGGCTTTCGTTAACGCAGTTGCTAAGACAATTATCGAAAAGAATCCTGCTGACGTTGAAGCTCTTAAGGCTATGACAATCAGTGGTGGAGATAAGTCAGTTGAAGAAACACTTCAGGACCTCTTCATTAAGATTAGAGAAAATATGGTTATCAGACGTTTCCAGAGACTCGAAGGCGTTCTCGTACCATACGTTCACGGCGCTGGCAGCATCGGTGTTATGGTTAAGATTGATACAGACCTCGACGCTGAAAAGGTATTCACAGTTGGTAAGGACTGCGCACTTCAGGTTGCAGCTATGAACCCTGGCTACCTCAACAGAGAAGCTGTTCCTGCTTCAGTTCTCGACGAAGAAAAGAAAATCATTCTTTCACAGATGGCTGAAGACCCTAAGATGGCTAACAAGCCTGAACAGGTTAAGCTCAAGATTGCTGAAGGTAAGATTGGCAAGTACTATTCAGAAAACTGCCTCCTCGAACAGGCATTCGTTAAGGATGATAAGGTTTCAGTTGGCAAGTACGTTGAAAACGCTGCTAAGGAACTTGGCGGAAAGATTGCAGTTGTTGAATTTGTACGTTTTGAAAGAGGCGAAGGCGTTGAAAAGAAGGAAGACGATTTCGCTGCAGAAGTTGCTGCAATGACAGGCAATAAGTAATTGTAGAATTATTAAGGACAGAAGTGTTAAAGCTTCTGTCCTTTTTATTTTGTTTGTTGCATAAAAAAACTTAAGAAATATTTTGAATATGGTGTAAAATGATGAAAAGTGTGTGATAAATGTTGTTATTCTCTTGACTTTAATTCAAAATAGTCGTAAAATACAATAGGTGTTTTATGATTAGATGAATTTTAATGTTTAAATGCTCTTTTTCGGAGGTATTTATGAAAAAGAAAACAGTTGATATGATAAAAAGATTTTTGTATAATAATGCGTTGTTTCTGACCTTTATTTTCACATCACTTATAAATGCGTTTTTGCTCAGATGCTTTACAGTTAAGAATTATATCAGTATAAGCCCTATCCTTGCTGATACTACTATAATTCTGCTTATCGGCTCAATCGGTTATGCAATTAAAAACCCTAAAAAACGTATTTTCTACTATGTACCTTGGTCGATTGTGTTTACATTCCTTTGTGTTGCAAACTCAATCTACTATACTAACTACCGTTCGTTTATTTCAATTTCTCTTCTTTCAACTGCTTCACAGCTTGGTGGAGTTATGGACGCAGTTACAGAGAATATTATGGAATTTAAAGACC
>JAFTNX010000066.1 GCA_017451665.1 Oscillospiraceae bacterium
GTGGTTTCGTTGTTTTCAACTTCAACTTCGCCTATGTCTACATCAGGTCTGCCTGTATACATAAAAACACAGCCTACAATAAAAATTGCACCAAAAACAATAATAAGTATCTTTTTAAGCATCATTACACCTCCCAAATACAAACTATTATCATATACATTGTATACCATTTTCACAAAAAAATCAATAGCATACGCAAAAAAATACCACAAAAAAAGGTGTATTCTTTGAGAGCGGTAGTCATAGAGAAGTTTTATATGCATTTATCGGGGGACACCTTTCTGAAGAAAGGTTCTCCCCCGAGCCCCCTTCCAAAGACTTTTATACTAATTACAGCCTTATAGGGATTTATCCCTATAAGGCTGTAATTTTAATATGAAAGTTTTAGGAAAGGAGTTTGAGGAATAACCCTTTTTCAAAAGGGTTTTCCTCAATAATACGTGTAATACTTCTTTACGGTTACTACCCTTAAAGAATACACCTTTTATTTTAATAAATTAAATTACAACAGTACCTTCGTAAACAATTTCAGCGTTACCTGTAAGATATACAGCGTCATCTGTGTACTTGATTACAAGGTCGCCACCCTTGAGCTTAACAGTAATGTTTTCGCCCTTCTTGCAGATGCCATTTTCAACAGCAGCCACAACAGCAGCACAAGCGCCTGTTCCACAAGCCCATGTTTCGCCTGAGCCTCTTTCCCATACTCTCATCTTGAGAGTCTTTTCGTTAATAACCTGAATAAATTCGGTATTAACTCTTTCTGGGAAGATAGGGTTGAGTTCAAACTTAGGACCTACGTTTTCGATGTCGATGTTGTCAACATTCTTTGTGAATACAACGCAGTGTGGGTTTCCCATACCTACGCAAGAAATCTTGTACTCATTTTCACCGATTGTAACAGGATAATCAACAATCTTATCAGCGTTAAGCTTAACAGGAATATTTGCAGGATTAAGCTCTGCCTTACCCATATCAACCTTAACTGCAACAACCTCGCCCATTCTGTACTTGAGTTCACAAGTGAGAATGCCGCTGAGTGTTTCAATTGTCATAACATCCTTTTCAACAAGGTTATAGTTTCTCAAAAATCTTGCTACGCAACGGATACCGTTTCCACACATCTTGCCTTCTGAGCCGTCAAGATTGAACATTCTCATCTTAGCGTCAGCCACATCTGATGGGCAAACGAGAATTACGCCGTCGCCACCGATTCCGAAGTGTCTGTCTGAAAGACGAAGTGAAAGTCCCTCTGGGTTGTCAATCTTCTGGTCAAAGCAGTTGAAGTAGATATAGTCATTTCCACAGCCCTGAAGCTTTGTAAACTTGAGAGTCTGCTTTTCTGTTCTCATATCGTTGATGTCAACAAGCTCTGTTGAGTGTTCAGTATACTTACTCTTGAGTGAAGATGCAATAGCGTTTGCTGTATCGATTGAAGTAAGACAAGGAATATTTCTTTCAACTGTCTTTCTTCTGATTTTAACGCTGTCACGAGTTGGAATTCTTCCCTTTGAAGATGTTGAGATAACGTAAGAAATCTTTCCACTTTCGATAAGTGTAAGAGTATTTTCATCAGCCTCGTGAATCTTCTTGACAGCAGTAACAGAAATTCCGTTTTCTTCAAGAATTTTAGCTGTACCCTCTGTTGCGTAAAGTTCAAAGCCGAGTTCCTGGAATCTCTTGGCAGTATCAGCGATTTCAGGCTTATCGCTGTTTCTTACAGTGATAAGAACTCCGCCTTCCTTACCAAGCTTATAACCTGCAGCGATAAGTCCCTTATAAAGTGCCTCTTCAAGTGTATTTGCAACGCCGAGAACTTCACCGGTAGACTTCATTTCAGGTCCGAGGTGGTTGTCAACGTCGATAAGCTTTTCAAAGCTGAATACAGGAACCTTGACAGCAACGTAAGGTGGTGTCTTATAAAGACCTGTGCCGTAACCCATATCCTTGAGCTTTTCGCCAAGCATAGCTCTTGTTGCAAGGTCAACCATCGGCACTCCAGTTACCTTTGAGATATATGGAATTGTTCTTGAAGAACGTGGGTTAACTTCGATAACATAGAGTTCCTCATCATAGATAAGGTACTGAATATTTACAAGGCCCATTGTCTTGAGTGAAACAGCAAGATTCTTTGAGCATTCGATAATTCTTTCAGTAAGCTTATCAGATACATTCCAAGCAGGGTAAACAGCGATTGAGTCACCTGAATGGATACCAGCTCTTTCGATATGCTCCATAATACCAGGGATAAGAATATCTTCGCCGTCGCAGATAGCGTCAACTTCGATTTCAGTACCGTTATAGTACTTGTCGATAAGAACAGGATTTTCAATTCCCTGATTAAGAATGATAGCCATATATTCGATAATATCGTCATCATTGAATGCGATAATCATATTCTGTCCGCCGAGAACGTAAGAAGGTCTCATAAGAACAGGATACTGAATTTTATTTGCAACCTCAAGTGCCTCGTCAGCTGTCATAACTGTAAAGCCTTCAGGTCTCTTAATCTGGTGGTATTCAAGGAGAGCGTCAAAACGTTCTCTGTCTTCTGCAGCGTCAATGCTGTCAGGAGGAGTACCCATAATATTTACGCCGTTTGCAGTAAGGAACTTTGTAAGCTTGATAGCTGTCTGTCCACCAAATGCAACTACAACGCCGTATGGCTTTTCAACGTTGATGATATTCATAACGTCTTCGTTTGTAAGAGGTTCAAAGTAAAGTCTGTCAGCTGTATCGAAGTCAGTTGAAACTGTTTCAGGGTTGTTATTTACGATAACAACGTCAAAGCCTCTCTTTTTAAGTGACCATACGCACTGTACTGACGCATAGTCAAATTCGATACCCTGACCGATTCTGATAGGACCTGAACCGAATACGATAACTGTCTTTTTGTCGCTGCTCTTGTTTCTGATAAATCTGCTTGCTTCGTCGTCGTTGTCGTATGTTGAGTAGAAGTAAGGAGTTTCAGCAGCAAATTCAGCAGCACAGGTATCAACCATCTTATAAACTGCCTTGGCAGGATTTTTAACAGGTTCGCCGGAAAGCTGTTCAATCACCTTATCAGGATAGCCCATCTTCTTAGCTTCGAGATATGTTTCATCAGAAACATTACCTTTTCTGAGTTCCTTTTCCATATTGATAAGGTTAAGGAGTTTATATGTGAACCACTTATCAATCTTAGTGATTTCGTAAACTTCTTCAGGAGTAACTCCACGTCTTAAAGCCTCATAAACTACGAAAAGTCTTTCGTCATCACAGTTGTGAAGTCTCTGTCTGATTTCGTCATCATCCATAGCCATATGCTTTTTGCTGAGGAGGCAGTCGTGACCGATTTCAGCACCTCTTACAGCCTTCATAATAGCCTGTTCAAAGCTTACGCCGATAGACATAACTTCACCGGTAGCCTTCATCTGTGTACCGAGAGTTCTCTTAGCGTATACGAATTTATCAAATGGCCACTTAGGGAGCTTGATTACGCAGTAGTCGATTGTTGGTTCAAAGCAAGCGTATGTTGTACCTGTTACAGCGTTCTTGATTTCGTCAAGAGTATAACCGATAGCAATCTTAGCTGCAACCTTAGCGATAGGATAACCTGTTGCTTTAGAAGCAAGTGCTGATGAACGTGAAACTCGTGGGTTTACTTCGATAACAGCGTATTCAAAGCTGTCAGGGTTAAGTGCAAACTGACAGTTACAACCACCTTCAACTTCAAGTTCGTCAACGATACTCAAAGCAGCAGTTCTTAACATCTGGTATTCCTTTGGTGAAAGTGTAACAGCAGGTGCGATAACAATAGAGTCACCTGTATGAACACCAACAGGGTCAAAGTTTTCCATTGAGCAGACTGTAATTACGTTGCCCTTTGAGTCACGGATAACTTCAAATTCGATTTCCTTCCAGCCTGAAATACACTTTTCAACAAGAACCTGAGTAATTGGTGAAAGGTAAAGACCGTTTCTTGTAATTTCACGAAGTTCTTCTTCGTTATTTACGATACCACCGCCTGTACCACCGAGAGTAAATGCAGGACGGATAATAAGCGGGTAGCCGATACCCTCTTTATTTGCAAAATCAACAGCGTCTTCAACAGTTGTAACAACAAGTGAAGGAATACATGGCTGGTTAATAGCTTCCATTGTATCCTTGAACATCTGTCTGTCTTCAGCCTTGTCGATAGTTTCAACTCTTGCGCCAAGGAGCTTTACGCCGTATTTATCAAGGAAACCTTCCTTAGCAAGCTGCATAGAAAGTGTAAGACCTGTCTGTCCACCGAGAGTAGAAAGCACGCTGTCAGGGCGTTCCTTTTTGATAACTCTCTTTACTGTTTCAAGAGTAAGTGGCTCGATATAGATTTTATCAGCCATAGCCTTATCGGTCATAATGGTCGCAGGGTTTGAGTTAATAAGAATAACTTCAAGTCCCTCTTCTTTAAGTGCACGGCAAGCCTGAGTTCCTGCATAGTCAAACTCAGCAGCCTGTCCGATAACGATAGGTCCGGAACCGATTACCAATACTCTTTTGATATCTTTATTCAAAGGCATTTTCTTTTCTTCCTTCCGTTTTTATTTTAAGCAGTAACTTACTTGTTCATAAACTCAACAAACTTGTCATAAATAAAGCCTGTATCAAGTGGGCCTCCACATGACTCAGGAATAAACTGAGTTGACAGAGCAGGCATATATTCATATTCAACACCTTCGCAGGACTTGTCGTTTGCGTTTGCAAAGCTGACCTTTGCACCCTCAGGAAGTGTTTCTCTGAGAACAACATATCCGTGATTCTGTGTTGTGATAAAGGTCTTTCCTGTTTCAAGTCTGATAGCAGGTACGTTAGCACCTCTGTGACCGTACTTCATCTTTTCAACCTTAGCACCCTGAGAAAGAGCAAGAATCTGATGTCCGACACAAACGCCCACAACAGGAATTTTTTCGTCACAGATTTTCTTTACTGTTTCGATAAGCTCAGCATTTTCAGCCGGGTCTCCACCACCGTTTGAAAGCACAACGCCCTCTGCACCAAGCTCCTTGATTCTTTCAAAAGAAGTAGTAGCAGGAACAACTGTTACTTCACAGCCTCTCTTGAGAAGCTCATTCTTGATGCTGTTTTTAACGCCCAAATCAATAAGGCAAACCTTATTCTTGACTTCGCCATCAGGCTTTAAAACATATTCTTCCTTAGTTGTTGTATTCTTTACAGCGTCAACAATCTTATAGTTTTTAAGTTCAGAAAGATTAAGTTCAGCCTTTCCGCCTGTAACAATCTTTCCGTTCATAACTCCGTTTTCACGGATAATTCTTGTGAGCGCTCTTGTATCAATTCCATAAAGTCCGATAACGCCCTTTTCCTTTAAAAAAGTGTCAAGAATACCTTCGCAACGGAAATTGCTTGGCTCCTGACACCATTCTCTAACAATATATCCCTTCAAATGACAAGCATCGCTTTCAACATCTGAAGCAATAACACCATAATTACCAATAGACGGAAATGTCTGAACAACAATCTGTCCATAAAAGCTAGGGTCGGTAAGTGTTTCAACATAGCCATTCATGCCAGTTGTAAAAACAATTTCCCCGACGGTTTCGCCTTCACAGCCAAAGCTCTTGCCCTCAAAAATTGTTCCGTTTTCCAAGATTAAGTAAGCCTTCTGCACTTTGAGTTCCTCCTCGCAAAATTTTTATCCTATCTATTATACAATATTTTTGTCCCTCTTGCAAGTATTTTTTTCATAATTTTTATAAATTTAATAATTGAAAAAATTACCGGCAAGGGTATGCATAACAGACTCATTTTGACCTTTATTTATTATACAACTTTTTAAAAAAGCTGTAAAGTAATCTGAGCAAATTTTAGAAAAAAAGAATATCCAAACTTTAAAAAGCTATCCCCACACTCTTTTGTATAATCTTACAAAGCGTATTTATTTTTCAAAAAATTCTTGACAATGCGACCGACAGGGTATATACTTAAATATGTACTTTTACTTGAAAATAGGGGTATTTTTCGGTTGTGAACGTATTACGTTCTCAGCCTTATTTTAATTAAAGCTATCTGACGGAGGTCATTTTATGGCAAACATTTCCGAAATTTTTGGCAGTGACGTATTTAACCTTCACGTTATGAAGGAACGTCTCCCGAGAGAAACCTTCAAGACACTTATGAAAACAATAAACAACGGCGAACACCTCACAAGCGAGGTTGCAAGCGTTGTTGCCAATGCAATGAAGGACTGGGCTGTCGAAAGAGGAGTTACACACTATACACACTGGTTCCAACCTATGACAGGAATTACAGCTGAAAAGCACGACTGCTTTCTGACTCCTGATATAAACGGTGGAATTATTATGGAGTTTTCAGGAAAAGAGCTTATGAAGGGCGAGCCTGACGCTTCATCATTCCCATCAGGTGGACTTCGTGCTACTTTTGAAGCAAGAGGTTACACAGCTTGGGACCCTACTTCTTACGCATTCATCAAGGAAAATACTCTTTGTATTCCTACTGCTTTCTGTTCATATAACGGTGACGCTCTTGACATGAAAACCCCACTTCTCCGTTCTATGAGTGCAATCAGCAAATCTGCCACAAGAATTTTAAACCTTCTTGGTTCAGATACACAGAGAGTTATTGCAAACGTAGGTCCTGAACAGGAATACTTCCTCATTGACAGAGAAATGTATTCAAAGAGAAAAGACCTTATTTTTGCAGGAAGAACACTTTACGGCGCACCTGCACCAAAGGGACAGGAGCTTGACGACCACTATTTCGGAACAATCAAAACAAGAGTTGCAGCTTATATGAAGGATATTGATGAACAGCTGTGGAAGCTTGGAATTTATGCCAAGACAAAGCACAACGAGGCTGCACCTGCTCAGCACGAGCTTGCTCCTGTTTTTGAAACTACAAATATTGCTACCGACCACAATCAGCTTACTATGGAAATTATGAAGCGTACTGCAAGAAAGCACGGCTTCAAATGTCTGCTTCACGAAAAGCCTTTTGCAGGCGTAAACGGAAGTGGTAAGCACAACAACTGGTCTATTTCCACAGACAAGGGTGTCAACCTTTTAAATCCTGGTAAAACACCAGCTGAAAATGCACAGTTTTTGCTTTTCCTTGCTGCAACTGTAAAGGCAGTAAACGACTATCAGGATTTGCTCAGAGCAACAGTTGCCACAGCAGGAAACGACCACAGACTTGGTGGAAATGAAGCACCACCTGCTATTATTTCAGTATTTTTAGGTGACGAGCTTACCGAAATCATCACTTCAATTGTCAAGGGTACTCACTACAAGGGCAAGCCTATGGACAAAATGGAAATCGGTGTTGACGTTCTCCCTAACTTCCCAAGAGATACAACAGACAGAAACAGAACTTCGCCTTTTGCATTTACAGGTAACAAGTTTGAATTCCGTAGCCCTGGTGCTAAGCTTTCTGTTGCAGGCCCTAACACAGTTATCAATACAATTGTTGCTGATGTTCTTGACCAGTTCTATGACAAGCTCAAGGACGCTGATGACCTTCAGGACGCAATGGACGCCCTCATCAAAAAGACATTCAGCGAGAATATGAATATCATCTTCAACGGTGACGGTTACAGCAGTGAATGGGTTGAAACTGCCAAGGAAAGAGGACTTTTAAATCTTCCGAGTGCACCTGAGGCTGTTCCTTACCTTGCAAGCGAAAAGAACATTGCCCTTTTTGAAAGACACGGCGTATATTCAGCAACAGAGCTTAACTCACGAGTTGAAATTCTCCTTGATGAATACTGCAAGATTATCAATATCGAAGCTCTCACAATGATTGATATGGCTAAGAAGGATATTTTCCCTGCTGTGTCAAGCTATGTCAAGGAGCTTTGTCATACTGCTAAATTATCAGCTGAAATCGGAGTTGAGGCAGGCTTTGAAAAGGAACTTGCTAACAGACTTAACGTTCTTTCTGCTGATATGTATAAAAAGCTGGGCGTTCTTGAAGAAAACAACCAGAACGCTCACGACATCAAGGATGTTCACCAGCAGGCTACATACTATCACGACAAAGTGCTTTCTGCTATGAATGATTTGAGAGCGACAGCTGACGAAATCGAAACACTTGTAGGTGAAAAATACTGGCCTTATCCTACATACGGCGCACTGCTTTTCTACACAGTTTAAAAAATTAAAACCTCGTATTCTTGGGAATACGAGGTTTGTTTTTAATTTTTAACTTTCACGCAATTGGAGTTGCACTTATGCTCAACTACCTTGTAACCATCAACATCCATTTTATCACTCAATATAACTGTCTTTTTCGGAATTATAATATACTTCCATCCCGTCTTTAAAGCCAAAAGCTTCAAGCTCATTTTTATCAAAGCCGTTTATTTTTTCGGAAGAGTATAATTCCCCTTTCAATTCATATCCATCAAAAATAGCATCATCATTAAAATCGTCAAGTGGCCCTGAATAGAGTATGGTATTCTTTGTATGTTCTGTCTGCCCTGATACATAATGAATTATCTCGTTGCAAACCCAATAATATGGTGGAATACCCACTTCAAATTCTTCAATATTTGTAGTTGTAGAATTATCTGGTGTATCCAATGAAGAAGAGGTTGTCACTGAATTTTTATTTATCTGAGAATCCAAAACATTACTATCATCAGTGTTTTGGCAGGCAGTTAAAAGTATCATAACGAGCGAGCTAAGTAAAATAATTAACCTTTTCATAGAAACACCTCTTTTCTGATTGTTAGTCAGTTACTTTTTTACATTTCTTATCACAGGTGTGTGTCTTCAATCTTAACAATCTGTCATCTTCAACTTCATAAAAAGCATAGGTTTTTATTTCTTCGTTATAATATATCGGAGTTCCCTCTGCTACATAATTGGTTTCAAAATCTTTTGAAGGTTTGTGAGGAGCAATTTCTTCAAGCATTGTACCAGTTTCACCAATCAAAACGTAGCCTTCTAACATAGAATCATCAAATTCGTCGAGCTTACCATCATATAAAAAACCA
>JAFTNX010000067.1 GCA_017451665.1 Oscillospiraceae bacterium
TGTGTGTAAAATCGTCAAGATTGATGATTGCACCCATTTCCTTTGCTAAAAGCATATCCTCTTCAGGTGTTACGTTTGAAGAAAACATAATGTCTTTTCCCGAAAATCCACTTGCACCACTCATCATAAGCTCTGTAAGTGATGAACAGTCAACGCCACAGCCTTCCTCTTTGAGTACCTTTAAAATAAATGGATTTGGTGTAGCCTTAACTGCAAAATATTCCTTAAAGCCCTTGTTCCATGAAAATGCCTTGTTCATATTTCTTGCATTTTCTCTTATACCCTTTTCGTCGTAAATGTGAAAAGGAGTAGGAAATTCACTAATAATCTTTTCTGCCTGTTCCTTAGTAATAAACGGCTTTTTCATAAAAATCTACCTTTCTATATATATAGTATTACTTACAATAAAAAATACCTTTTCATTATATCACTTTAAAAACTACAAGTCAAGATTTTTTTAATTGCATAAGCCTATTGAAAAATATTTTAAAATATGCTAATATTTATGTATGCCTTTAGTTTTTATAGAAAGGAAAATACTTATGAAAAGAATAATTGCAATGACTCTTTCTCTTGCACTTGCACTTTCAATGTGTGGCTGTAAGAGTAAGGATAAAAAGGAAGATAAAAAGACTTCAGCTACATCAGTGGAATTTCACGAGATTTCACCTGAAGCTGAGCCAAAAGAAAAGTTTGATGTTGAAATAACAGATAATACTTTCACAAAGCTTTCGGAATTCACAACAACACATAACCATTCAAGCGTGTTTTTTGCGAATATTATGTGTAAAGCACCTGATGATATTGCCGACGGAATTTATAGCAGCCCTGACGTTAAGGCTACCGTAAACGGCAAAAGCTTTGATAAGGATAATCTGAGCTATATCTATGTTTCACAGGGACGTGCTACTATTACAGTTACTTTTTTTGCAGGCTATGTTAAAAAAGACGACGAAATTTCAGTAACAATCAATAATTTCAATAAGCTTAACGAACCTGAAGAAGATGGCGCAATCCTTGATTATAGCGATATTTCAGACGAGGTTGTGCTTGAAGGTGCACTCACAATAAAAACTGTCGCTAAGGAAAATTTCGGCTTTTATAAGTATGACCTCTCTGATATTAACGGCGAGGAAATCTCACTTGTTGATAGCTCTGCAAGCATTAAGGGCGCAAACGGTATTTTCGGAAAAACTCCTGATGTGAATGCTATTGTTGTTGTGCTTGATAATAACGAGGAAATCACCTTTGACTTCTTTACCCAGACATTTATTACCGACGCTGAGGGTAACCCTACCGAGAAATACGACCTTGTGTTTATGTTTGAAGATACAAAAAAGACTATTGATTTAAGTAAGGTTACTGATATTAAAATCAACGGCGAAAGCATTGTAAAGTAAGGTTTAAAAATTAAAATACTGCAAGGAGATTTGCTCTCTTTGCAGTATTTTTTTGCCTTTAACCAATTACACATATTAACAAACAATTAACCAAAGTTAAACATTTATCTATTTCACTGATTTAGCAGAGAAAATCTCTTTTTGTAAGGTGTAATTATCTTTAAAAATCGCTATTTTTCATCAAATTTCGCAAAATTTCATTGATTTTCGGGTATTTTTCGATATTTTTTGCAAAATCCTCAAAAATCCTTGACAAATGCTTGATTTTTCTCTATATTATAATATGTCGCATATTTGAAAATAGTGTTTTCATTCGCAAGTTTTGTGAGATGCGTAATACTGAACGTTGTTTTTCGTTCATATCATTTTTTACTACGAAAGGCGGTAATGCTATGGAAAACAATAACGGTACAATCATCAGCCTGAAAGATATAGTGGTTGAATTTGACGGTGAAAGAATTCTCAAAAGCATAAACCTTGATATCAAGGATAAGGAATTCGTAACACTCTTAGGACCATCAGGCTGTGGAAAGACCACAACTTTGAGAATTATCGGTGGATTTCTTAACGCTGACAGTGGAGATGTTTATTTCGGTGGCGAAAGAATTAACGACGTACCTCCACATAAACGAAACGTAAATACAGTATTCCAGAGATATGCTCTTTTCCCACATCTTAACGTTTATGATAATATCGCATTCGGCTTGAAGCTTAAAAAGATGCCTGCCAATGAGATTAAGACAAAGGTTAAGGAAATGCTCAAGCTCGTAAACCTTGAAGGCTATGAAAGACGTTCAATCACAAAGCTTTCAGGTGGACAGCATCAGAGAGTTGCTATTGCAAGAGCGCTTATCAACCAGCCTAAGGTGCTTCTCCTTGACGAGCCTCTCGGTGCTCTCGACCTTAAACTCAGAAAGGAAATGCAGGTTGAATTAAAGAGAATTCAGCAGAGTCTGGAAATTACATTTATATATGTTACACACGACCAGGAAGAAGCTCTTACAATGAGCGATACTGTTGTTGTAATGAAGGACGGAAATATTATGCAGGTTGGAACTCCTGTTGATATTTATAACGAACCTGTAAATGCTTTTGTAGCTGACTTTATCGGCGAAAGTAATATTATCTCAGGTATGATGAGAAGAGACTTCCTTGTTGAATTTGCAGGTAAGGAATTTGAATGTGTTGACAGAGGCTTTGACAGAAACGAAATCGTTGATGTTGTTATCCGTCCTGAAGATATTGAAATCGTACCTACAATTCAGGGACAGCTTGAAGGCGTTGTTGAAAGCGTAATCTTCAAGGGCGTTCACTATGAAATGGTAATTGATACACTTGATTTCAAGTGGCTTGTTCACTCAACAAAATGCGAAGAAGTAGGTACAAACGTAGGTATGAGGGTTGCACCTATGGATATACATATCATGCATAAAACAACAGAAGAATAAAATACTGTCCGGAAAGGAATTTGGCTTATGAAAAGTAAACTTGCTGCCGCTCCTTATTTAATCTGGATGGCGGTTTTTACAATTGTACCTCTCGGTCTGGTGTTCTATTATGGGCTTACCGACCAGGATGGAAATTTTTCAATTGACAATCTTTCAAGAATGGGTATGTATACAAACATCTTCTTCCGTTCAATCTGGCTTGCTGTGATTGCAACGGTAGTTTGTCTGATAATCGCTTACCCGCTTGCATTTATACTTTCAAGAATGGATACCCATAAACAAGGCACAATGCTGCTGCTTGTTATGCTCCCGATGTGGATGAACTTCCTTTTGAGAACATACGCTTGGATGACACTTCTTGAAACAAACGGCGTTATAAATAAAATTCTCGGATTTGTAGGACTCGGACCTTTTGAAATGATAAATACCCAGGGTGCTATTGTCCTCGGAATGGTTTATAACTATGTTCCGTTTATGATTCTGCCACTTTATTCGGTAATGACAAAGATTGATAACTCTGTTATTGAAGCTGCTCAGGATTTGGGTAGTAATTCAAGACAGGTGCTTATGAAGGTTATTATCCCACTTAGTAAACCTGGTATTATGACAGGTATCACAATGGTGTTCGTACCATCTGTTTCTACCTTTATCATTTCAAGAATGCTTGGTGGAGGCTCAAATATGCTTATCGGTGACCTTATCGAACAGCAGATTTTAGGTACTTCCTATAACCTTAACCTCGGCGCTTCTATTTCAATCGTACTTATGATTTTCATCTTTATGATTATGGCTGTAATGAACCAGTTTGACGATGAGGAAATGGAGGGAATGATTATATGAAAAAGACAAAACTTCTCTCAAATCTCTACCTTGTTATCATTTTCCTTTTCCTGTATCTGCCGATTTTTGTGCTTATTGTGCTCAGCTTTAACGAGTCCAAAAAGGCAGGCTCAAACTTTACAGGCTTTTCACTTAAATGGTATAAGGAGCTTTTCCGTAATGAACTGATTATGTCATCATTGTGGGTTACTCTTAAGGTTGCTGCTATTTCAACAGTTGTTTCAACAGTTCTGGGTACAGCTGCCGCAGTGGGAATTCATAAAATGAAGAAATTCTCAAAAAGTATCGTTATGAATGTTACTCATATCCCGATTATGAACCCTGAAATCGTAACGGGTATTTCAATGATGCTCCTCTTTGTATTTTTCAGAAACTTCTTCCACTATGAATTCGGTATGGTTACTCTCGTAATCGCACATATCACATTCTCAACTCCTTACGTTATCTTAAACGTAATGCCAAAGCTCAGACAAATGAACCCTCACCTCTATGAGGCTGCTCAGGACTTGGGCTGTTCACCTGTTCAGGCTTTCTGGAAGGCTGTTTTGCCTGAGATTATGCCTGGTGTAATTTCAGGTGCGCTTATGGCACTTACCTACTCAATCGACGACTTTGTAATTTCCTACTTTACAGCAGGTGGTGCGTCTTCACAGACACTCCCTATTACAATTTACTCAATGGTAAGACGTAGAATTAACCCACAGATTAACGCACTTTCTACACTTCTCTTTGTAGCTGTTATGCTTATCCTTATCATTAAAAATGTTATCGACGAAAGCAGACAGAAACAGACTGAAAAAAGAGGAGGTGGCTTCTGATGAAAATTAAGAAGATTATCTCTGCTTTGTCAGTGCTTGCACTTGCAGTAACTTCCCTTTCAACAACAGCTTTTGCTGACGTTGAAGTAGATGGTGGCTATGACTACGACCGTTTCAGAGGAAAAAATGTTACCCTTCAGGTTTATAACTGGGGTGAATATATCTCCGACGGCTCAGACGGCTCACTTGACGTTATCGGCGAATTTGAAAAGCTTACAGGTATCGACGTGGAATACTCCACCTTCCCTTCAAACGAGGATATGTATTCTGTCCTTAAAAGCGGAAGAAGCCAGTATGATATTATTATCCCGTCAGACTATATGATTGGTAAGCTTATCGAAGAGGATATGCTGGAAAAAATCAATTTCGATAACGTTCCGAATTTTACAAAATACTGCGATAAGAAATTCTTGAATCCTGAATACGACCCTACAAATGAATACTCAGCACCTTATACATGGGGTACAGTTTGTATTCTCTACGACGCATCAAGAATTGATGAGGAAATCACAAGCTGGGCGTCACTCTGGGACGAAAAATACAGTGGTCAGATTCTGATGTTCAATAACCCTCGTGACGCAATGGCAATTGCACTTATCAGACTTGGTTATTCACTTAACACAACTGACGAAAAGGAACTCAAAGAGGCTGCTGACCTGCTTATTGAACAGAAACCTCTTGTTCAGGCGTATGTAATGGACGAGGTTTACGACAAAATGGGAAATTCCAACGCCTTTATCGCACCTTATTATGTAGGTGACTCATACTGGATTATGGAAACAAACCCTGACCTTGCAGTGTGTATTCCAGAAGAAGGCACAAACCTTTTTGCTGACGCAATGTGTATTCCTAAGAATCCTAACCTTGACTCAAATAATGACGAAAAGCGTAAGGAAGCGCAAATCAAAAAGGAAGCTGCCGAGATGTTTATAAACTATATGTATGAAACTCAGGTAGCTCTTGAAAATATCGAATATATCTGCTATTCAACACCACACACAGGTGCTTATGCACTCCTTGACGAAGAGGTAAGAAACGACCCGTTCCTGTATCCATCTGATGAATTTATCACAGAAAAAACCGAGGCGTATGTAAATCTTCCTCAGGAAACAAACAGATATATGGACCAGCTGTGGACTGAAATAAAAATTTCAGGCGACCAGAATAAATGGGCATTCCCACTTATGCTCGTAGCCTGCGTAGCTATTTCAGTATTTACAATTGTAAGACGTTTCATCAAAAAGCGTAAAGACAATATGTAGCAATTGATAATTAAAGGCTTGGAGAAATCCAAGCCTTTTTATTTTATCTTTATGGTCAGATGTTCCTACATCCTTAAAAAGTAAACAGAAAAACCAACTGCTGTAAGAAGTAAAAGTATTCCAAATATACACGTTGCTACAATACCCTCTTTTTTTAACTTCGGATTTTCAAACATCCAACCCAAAAGTGCTAAA
>JAFTNX010000068.1 GCA_017451665.1 Oscillospiraceae bacterium
AAATCTTTCTGTATACATTTTCTGCGAATTTGTATGACTCTTCTGAAACAGCGTTTTTACTCATGTCAGCCTCAACTGCAAGCTCTGTAAACAACTTGAATTCGTCAAGTGAAACTCCACTGTTATACTTTTCAAGCTTTTTATAAATGTCATCACAGTTTTGAATGTCCGTCTTGAAATCACTGCTGTCTATTCCAACTGCATTAAGAATTCTCGATAGATATTTGTAAATCTCACAAACAGCCTTGCTTCTGTTTTCGTCCGATATAAGCCAGTCGTGAGCTTCACGTTTTTTGTCATAGAGCTTTTTCCATAAATACAATACCAGAAGAATTACAAAAATAACAATCAGTATAATTGAAACTGTTTTTATAATCTTGCTGTAATCTGCTTTTTCACCGTCTTTTTCATCGGATTTATTAGTAAAAGTAGTTGTAACAACACCTGAATTACTTGTCACAACATTACCTGCATTATTAGTTATCTTTGTAGTAGTTGTAGGCTTTGTTGTGTTTGTATTTTTAGTTGTAGTTGTTGTAGTTGTTGTGACTTCTTCAGAATTTTCATAGTTCATCATGCCTTGTTCGTATCCCGGGGTAAATTCAACAGGTATCCAACCTATTCCGGGAACAAATACTTCACACCAAGCGTGAGCGTATTTGTCTTTTATTGTTGCACGATAAACTCCGTCATCATCTAAATTAAATTGATTTTTAGGGGCTACAAACCCGTCAGCGTATCTTGCAGGGAAGCCCATCGCTCTCATAAGCATAGTACCAGCTGACGCAAAATATGTGCAGTAGCCTTGCTTTTGTTCTTCAAGAAAATACTGGATAAAATCCTTGCCCATAGGGGGTTTGCCAGGCTCAAGAGTGTATTTGTAGTTTTCACTTAAATACTTCTGAATAACCTCTGAAACAGCCATAACGCTGTTGATGTCGTTGCCCAGATAATCGCACAAATCAATAAACCCGTCCTCTTCACAATCGTAATAGGTGAAGTCGTAATCATAAAACAGATGGTTTATATCATCAAAATAATAAAAATCAGCAAGAATTCTTGATAACTCACCCTCGTAATAAACAAGCTTTGTTTGTTTTATGAGCTTTTTCATTATTGTATTGTAAGTTTCGGCTACAATTTCTTCTTCAAAATCAAGGTAATTGTCATAAACAAAATCTTCGTATTCAAAATAACTTTCGATTTCGATAGGGAGAAGAGGTAATTTGTACATTGGTAAACTGTCAGAAGAATACACATTTCTGTCAAAAAGCACCAGATAATCGTTGTCTCTTGTTCTGAAATACGAATCGTTGATTTCATAAGCATTTTCTACTGTTGATAAGTCGGTATAATAAGGCATATACAGATTTCTGCTTTTCGTCAAATCATTGATGTAAATCTGAGTTTTCATAACATCGTCAAGAGTCAGATAATCATCAGTAAGCTGACACAAAACATATCCATAATCCTGAAAACCAAAGTCAGAGTCTTCAAATAAATCCTTTTCTTTTCTATAAATCTTGTCGTCAAGCTGTTCCCAACTGTCACCTGTGTATTTTCCACCAGCATATCCTTTAATGTAAAGTACCTCACAGCTGAACATATCGCTAAGTTCGATTTCAAGCATATCCTTGTTCTTGTGAACAAGCTTTCCGTCTTTACCAAGACTTCCGTTGTCAAGGCCAGCTACCGGGTTGCCGATTCCGATGTTAACATCAAAGTTACTCATAATGTCGTCAACATACATAGGAATGTCTTCAACCTTAAAGTTTTCAATAGCGTTTTTAATTGAACTTCTTGTATTCTTGATTCTTTCAGGTCTTTCGTTAAAAATGCCCGCTATAATAAGTGAAACTATAAGTACAAGAAAACATAAAATCGCACAGAAAAGCGAAGTTCTTGTGCCATTTTCAAAAAGCTGTTCGTCTGATGCTGAATAAAAAACGTTGTTGCTGTTTTTCTTTTTGAAGTGATTTTTGTCACCGATTTTAACCTTTGTGCCTGAACAATTCTGTGAACAAAGTGAAATAAACCATACACAAAGCAATACAAAAAATGCCCAGTGACTTGGAACAAATCCCCAGAATAAACCAAGTTCAATAAAAGGGAATGTCAGACAGAATGTTCCCAAAAAACTGAATCTGTAAAAAAGCGTAAAGCAAAGCCCGAATGTTATAAGAAAACTCAAAAAGCAAAATGCAAGATTTATGTTTGCGGCTTTGTCAACAGCCGAAATTCCACTAAATAGCTTTTCAGCGTCAACAGCGTCCATATACTCGTTTAAAATATGCTTAAAACCAAGTATAATTGCATTTCGCTTTATAAAAAAGTAAGCCAGAAACAAGAATAATGCACCAATTGATACAGACTTGATTTTTTTATTCTTTGACTTGAACGAACATATTATAACAGCCACGATTGCGTCAACAATAAAAAGCAAAAGTGCTTTAGCTGTTATACCTGTCGCTGTTATAAAAGACATTACTCCACTAAAAGAAGTAATTATAACAAGTATCAGTCTTAAAATAATCGCATTTTCTATTTTTCTTCCGGAAAAATCAGATAGCATCTCATCTTTAAGAATAATGCCGTTATAGGTTTTTGTTTTGTTGTTTTTAATCATAATTTCTACCAAAATTTATATTTTAAGTTGTAATACACTTTCAGAAATATTACCGTTTTTAACTAAAATAAGCCTTACATTATCCTTTATCGGATAACAGTCATAAGCTATTTCGTCAGCGCAGATTATAGTGATATTGTCGTCATTTCTCTCACTTATATAATCAAGTTCAGCTTTTGTAATTTCAGGTGTAAAGTAAATAACCTTCTGTAATCTTCCTTCTTCGCTGTCTAAAAACGAACAGATAACAGACTTATCATTCTCTGAATTTTTATTCTTTAAAATCTCATATATAGCATATCTGCACTCGTCAAAATCTGTAACTACCTTTTTCTCAAATTCATCGGTTGTGTCATTGTAGCATACAACATTGTGAATAACCTCGTTTTCGCATAAGCTGTACGAAAATGACAACAGACCTTCAATACAAATATCAAAAAGTCTTAATGATTTGAGTAAATCAGACTTGTTTTTGATTTTTGAATCAAAAAGTAAGCAGGTGTTGTTGTTTACAGGGAGAGAAAAATCCTTGACGTAGGTTTCCTCTGATTTTGCTGACAATTTCCAGTGAATTCTGTTAAGCTTGTCCCCGGGAACATATTCGTGAATGTCAAATATCTCAGAAGGGTCGTCACCTTTTTGTGTTTTTGACATATAATCGCTTTCGTAGTCAACAATGTTTGCATTGCTTACTTCAAAATCAAGCTCACGGATTTCGGGAAAAACAATGCTGTTAACGATAGTTTTTGAAACCTTTAAATTTTTGGCCTTGTATTTCTTCTTAAAAAGAAGTAAAAGGTCATAAAGCTTTATGCTATCAATTTTTGCAGTAATACTTCCACAAAATTCCGACTTTATAACAGCCGAAACCTTTTGTGTGCTTAATGCTCTGATGCTTGTTGTCACTACATAGCTTTCCCACACGTTAAGCAGGTCGTTTTTGTATTTAATCTCTATTTCTGCCTTTGAAAATGGAATGTAACTTTTATTATCAATAATAAGATTTAAAATGATAGCGTCATTTTTCGAAACGCTTTCACTTGCTGTTTTAAGTGAAATGTCAACCTTTTTTCTTGAATATAAAAACAAACCAAAGGAAACAATCGGCATTAGAATTAAAAATACAAGCAGTATGAGTGCCAGAATGTCAATATACATAATGTAAAATATAAACGCACCCAGAAGCAGAAGTATATAAAAAATCTTCATACTAATCATAATATACCGGCCTTAGCTACCTTAGGTGCTTCTACTGAGTTTATGATTTCGTTTATAACCGAGTTTACATCAGCACCATTTACTTTTGCTTTTGAATTTAAAATAATTCTGTGTCCGATAACGTCTTTTATAGCGTACAGTACGTCATCAGGCTGTGCGTAATTTCTGCCTTTTAAAAGGGCAGTAGCCTTTGTTGCAGTTACAAGTGCAATAGCACCTCTCGGGCTTACACCAAGCTTTACAAAGCTGTGTTCTCTTGTAGCTTTTACAATTCTTGCAATGTATTCATAAACTTTGTCAGAAACATAAATTTCTTCAACGATTTTTCTTGCGTTTCTCAGCTGAGAGACTGAAACAACAGCGTTCACTGAATCAATAGGGTTTCCACCTTCTTTTGATTTGAGCATACCAATTTCGCTTTCAAGGTCAGGATAGCCCATAGAAAGCTTTATGATAAATCTGTCAAGCTGTGACTCAGGAAGCATTTGTGTTCCGATTGAACCGATAGGGTTCTGAGTAGCAATAACAATGTAAGGGTCAGGAGCATTCTTTGTAACGCCTTCAACAGTGATTTTTCCTTCTTCCATAATCTGCAAAAGGGCAGACTGAGTTTTACTTGAAGTTCTGTTGATTTCGTCAGCCAAGAATAAATTTGTCATAGCGGCACCTTCTTTAAACATGAAGCTGCCGTTTTCTTTGTTGTATATTGAAAAACCTGTTACATCTGATGGCAAAACGTCAGGTGTAAACTGAAGTCTTTTATAGTCAAGTGACAATGATTTAGACAAGGCAAGAGCAAGAGTTGTTTTTCCTACACCGGGAATGTCCTCAAACAAAATATGACCCTTAGCAAGAATAGCGATAAGAGTCTTTATAATTACTTCATCTTTACCAATGATTACTTTTTTTATTTCGTTTATCAAAGCTTTTGTGTTGTTAATAGCTTCTATCTGTTCTGTTGTCAATGATACCTGCATTTTTAATTGTCCTTTCATAAAAATATTTATGAATAAATTATAACACATAGCATATGAAAAATCAACATCATAAGTAATATTCCTATAATTTTTATCATAAGATTTATCAAGCTTGTACTAAGGAGTTGAAAATATGATTAAGGAAAATTCAAAAATCGAAAAAGCACTTGAAATTCTGCCTGAAAATCTGAAAAACATCATACTTCGTATTCCTGATATTGAGAGAATGAGAATACAGGATATCAGACTAAGACTTAATAAATTTCTCACAGTAACAGTATTTGACAGCGAGTATTTTGTAACCGAAAACGGAGTGCTTACAAGAAGCTTTGAAAAGGCAGTCAGAATAACAAAATCCGATATAGAATACACCTTCAATAAAGCGTTTCAGAATTCAATACATAGCTTCAAGCGAGAAATTTCACAGGGTTATATTACTATTTCAGGTGGAAACCGTGTTGGTTTTTGTGGTAACGCAGTTTTTAATCCAATGCGTGAATATGGAGTTGACAATGTAAAGGATATTTCATCAATTAACATACGAATAGCAAGAGAAATAAACGGTTGTAGCTTTGATATATTTTCGAGGGTATTCAATGACGAAATCAAAAGCCTTTTGATTATAGGCCCACCTTGTTCGGGAAAAACAACAGTTTTAAGGGATTTGTGTGTTAATCTTTCTAAGTATCACAGAATTTCTCTCATTGATGAAAGAAATGAAATTTCATCAACTGTCAACGGAATTTCACAAAACAATGTGGGAAATCTCACCGACGTGTTCTGTTCATATAACAAATATGACGGAATAATGACAGCTGTTAAAGTTATGTCGCCTGAAATTCTCATCTGTGATGAAATAGGTGCTAAGGAGGATAACAAAGCCCTTGAATATGCCATAAATTCAGGTGTAGCACTTATAGCCACAGCACATTGTACTGATTATGAAGACGCCAGAAGAAGAATAACAGTTTCAAAGCTGTTAAAAGACGGTGTTTTTGATTATGTAGCTGTGCTTGGTAAGGGTAGTATGTGTGGGAAACTTATAAAACTGATTAAAGTCGGTGGGAAGAATGATTAAAACAGCAGGCTTTATCATAGTTATTCTCACAAC
>JAFTNX010000069.1 GCA_017451665.1 Oscillospiraceae bacterium
CCAAGGGTTGGTTATTCTTCGTCTTTGTTCAATTTTCAAAGTGCTGTGCTGTCTTGTGGACAGCTTAATTATAATACCACATTTTTCTTTGTTTGTCAACAGTTTTTGTTGTAAATGATTTATGAACAAAAACCATCGATTTACAAAATGGCACAAAAAATCCGCACTTTCGTACGGATTCTCGTGTAGCTGTTAAACAGCATGGAGGCGCCACCCGGATTTGAACCGGGGATCAGGGTGTTGCAGACCCACGCCTTACCGCTTGGCTATAGCGCCTTATTTCAGAAAATCTGAAATGGAGCGGATTACGAGGCTCGAACTCGCTACCTCCACCTTGGCAAGGTGGCGCTCTACCAGATGAGCTAAATCCGCATTATGTAATGCGCATATTCTATGATATGCGTGATTTTCCGAGAATGTGATATAAAATTTTAAAGTTTCAAAATGGCGACCTGGATGGGACTCGAACCCACGACCTCTAGCGTGACAGGCTAGCGTTCTAACCAGCTGAACTACCAGGCCATTATGGTGGGAACAATAGGGCTCGAACCTATGACCCTCTGCTTGTAAGGCAGATGCTCTCCCAGCTGAGCTATGCTCCCATGTCGCCTTTCAGCGACGAAATTTATTATACTACATCTGAATCCATTTGTCAACCCTTTTTTTGAAATTTCTCAAAAAAAGTTTTATTCAAATCACAACAATACAATTCTCCGTTATTTTTTGCTACAAAAAACTCGCCTTTTATAACAACCGGCACACGTATTTGAGGATTCTGCTCAGGATAAAGTCTGATAACCAGATATTTATCGAATGATTTTACTGCCACAAAAGTAACAAAATCTGTTTTTGTCATAGTGCTATTGAGAGTAACAAAATACTCATCTTCTACGACCTCCACATATTTTATTATTTCATCACTCTTAATCTTTTGGAGAATTGTCATTTTGTTACCACAACAGCTACCCTCAATTCTTGCAGTTGTTGTCACAAGATTTCCACAGTTATTACAATACAGAAACTGAAGTCTGTTTGGATTTGCGCCATTATACTTATTTTTTTCTGTATTTCCGTTGAGAATTCTTTCTGCTGTTGTGTCAAAGATATCAGCTATCTTGCTTATCAAAGACACATCGGGCATTCCAAGGCCTCTCTCCCATTTAGAAACCGTCTTATCAGACACGCAGAGAATTTGTGCAAGCTGAAGCTGTGTGAGTTTTTTCGAAATTCTCAATGACCTAATAAGTTTTCCCGTTTCCTTATTATTCATACTATCACTCCTTTACACCATTATAAAACAGCTTTCAGGGATTTTCAATCAACTTATAGTAGAGAAAAACTCCCGCCTGAGCGAGAGTTTAGAATTACTTTTTAATAAGTCCGAGAATTTCTTCGGATGTGAATTTATAATTTTTTCCACAGAAGTGGCAATTCACCTCTGTAATTTCATCCTCAGCCATTTCTCTCAAATCATTTTCACCGATACTTACAAGTGCTTTTTCAACTCTTTCCTTTGAGCAATCGCACTTATAATTCACCTGAAAATCGTCGAGAACGTTAGGCTCAAGGCCTTCAAGTGCCTTCAGAGCAATTTCCTCACAGGTCATTCCCTGCTCCATAAGGGTAGTAACGCTCTGCATAGAATTGATATTCTTTTCGATAGTATCAATAACCTCATCCTTAGCAAAAGGCAGAAGTTCAATAAGATATCCACCAGCCTGCTTGACTGTAAGGTCAGGATTTACAAGTACTCCCAATGCACAAACGCTTGGCACCTGTTCACTTGTTGCAAGGTAGTTTGTGATATCCTCTGCGATTTCACCTGAAACAATAGGAACCTGTCCAACATAAGGTTCTTTAAGTCCCAAATCCTTAACAACGCTTAAAATACCGTCAGCACCAACAGCACCTCTTACGTCAAGTTTGCCATACTTATTAAGTGGAATTTCCACAACAGGATTCTGAACATAAGACTTGACATTTCCAAAGCTGTCGGAAACAGCAATAAGGCTTCCACAAGGGCCCTGACCGTTCATTCTTACAGTAACAGTATCCTTTTCGCCTTTAAGTCCGAAGCCCATAAGTGATGCAGCCATTGTAAGTCTTCCAAGAGCAGCAGTCACAACAGCAGATGTCTTATGAATTTTTTCGATTTCAGCTATAATATCCTTTCCGTCGATAGCGCTGCAAACAACAGACGCATCAACAGAAATAGCTCTTACAATTCTTCCCATTTATATAACCTTTCATCTATTTGATTTTTCTTGCAACAAAAACAGCTCTTTCGCTGTTATCGGAAACTTCCCTGTTTTCATACCCGTCATACACGCCAAGAACTTCAAAGCCACTTTCACAAAGCATATTTTTAATTTCGTCAAGTGGAATTGAAATTTCAGAAAAGCTTTCTGACGCTCTGAAGTAGCTTTCCCCGTCCTTTTCAAAAAGGTCAAGGGAAATATCCACAGAATTGTCATCATTAAGGAAATTCTGCCACACGCAGTAAACATCGTCGTTTTCAAAAACGAAGGTATTATCTGCAAGGACGAATTTATGCTTATAAGGTGTATTCACGTCGAATATAAAAAGTCCATCAGGTTCTGCAAAAAGAGAAACCTTTTTAAAGGTTTCAAAAACATCTTCTTTACAAGCAAGGTGGTTTATGCTGTCAAGAGTACAGACGGTAACATCAATTGTGCCGAACATATCAATCTTTCGCATATCCTGACAAATATACTGAATAGGCAGTCCACTGTCATACTTTTTATCAAGTGCAACAGAAAGCATTTCCTGCGAGGTATCAACTCCCACAACATCATAGCCCATTTTTGCCATCTTTTCGCAGAGAGTGCCTGTCCCACAGGCAAGGTCAAGAAGTATTCCCCTCTTATTATAAAACTCCATAACAAGGCTGTCTATTCTATTTGAAATCTTATCATAGTCAGCCTGCATCAGAGAGTCATAAAACAAAGCAAATCTTCCGTATCCGTTATTACTGTTCATTTTTCTTCTTCATTCTTTCAAAAACAACCTTATAGCCGTCGCTACCATAATTGATACTTCTGTTAACACGGCTGATTGTTGCAGTAGACGCACCTGTTTCATTAACAATATCGCTATAAACCTTATGTTCGTTAAGGAGCTTTGCTACCTGAAAACGCTGTGAAAGTGACTTGAGTTCCAGAATTGTGCAAAGGTCCTCAAAAAAGTCATAGCACTCCTCAATATTTTCAAGGCAAAGAATTGCTTCAAACAAATCGTCAAGATTTTTATCTTTAAGTTTATTATTCATTTAAATAACTCCTTTCGGTTTTAACCTCATATATTAACATTTTAACACATTAAAATGTGAAAGTAAAGAGTTTTTTAAAAAATTTTTTCACAAAAAACGTGCCGTTATAAAAACAGCACGTTCTTAAACTATTATTCTTCGTCACCAAGAGCAACATC
>JAFTNX010000070.1 GCA_017451665.1 Oscillospiraceae bacterium
GAAGATTGAAGTAGTACAGCCAGACATTAAGTATGAAGCTTATGTAAGCTCGTATACAAACGCACTTCTGATGTGCTTGCAGGGACTTGTTTCACCTGCAACTCTCGGTATTGATGTTGGAAAGATGTCGTCAGCTGATGCACAGCGTGAGAAGAAAGACGTTACAGGCAACACCAGAAACACCATTACTTCAGCTCTTGAAAAGGCTTTGCCAAAGCTTATTGAAGCTATTCTGATGACGTATGACAATATGAACGGAAACGCTCCGTCTGATTATGGAGAAATAAATGTTTCTTTCGGTGAGTATGGTGCACCTGATTTTGATAGCAGGGTTGAAACTGTGGGTAAGGGTGCGACATTCGGCATTATGTCGGTTGAAACGCAGGTTGATGAGCTCTGGGGAAGCTCGAAGGATGAAGAGTGGAAAGCCGAAGAGGTTAAACGTATCAAATCTGAAAAGGGTTTGCTTGAAGGTGATGAACCGTCGGTAGGTGATGAGCTTGCTTAGTTTCAAGGATATTGCAAAAATCTTTGAAGAAATAGAGCTAAAGCTTATATCTTCTCTGAAACGTAATCTTCACAGACACAAAGCTTGGGAAAAAGACGAGGGCTTTCAGTGGTCAGCGTGGCAGGCCGAAAAGCTCCGTAACCTGAACAAGTTCCGACAGGAAAACTTTGAAATTGTGAATGATTACGTTGATGTGATTGATGATGAAACACGTCAGCTTATGGAAGAACAGTTTCATGAGGGAGAAAAGCTCGCAGAGGAAATTGTCGAGGACGCTGTACCTTCAAGGGTTACAGATAATCATTTTTTCGGTATTAATGAAAGAAAAATGGACGCTCTGATGGAAGATGTCACGACCATTGAGAAAAAAGCCGAAACAGCAGCCTTGCGAATGGTTGATGACGTTTATCGTCAGACAGTAAACAAGGTCCAGTTGGAAATGGCGACAGGTTCCACAACGCTCACAAAGGCAATAGACGACGCTGTGAGCGACTTTCTCGATAAGGGTATAAACTGTATTGTCTATAAGGACGGAAAGCGTGTAAACGTTGCTGATTACGTCAGAATGGTGCTTCGTACTACATCTGCAAGAGCTACTTTACAGGGAGAGGCAAAGAGACGTACAGAACTGGGATTTGACACCGTTCTTGTAAGTCAGTATGGTATGTGTTCTGAAACCTGTCTTCCTTGGCAAGGTCAGGTTTACATTGATGATGTGTTTACTGAATGGCGTGGTGAACGTGTTAGCGACAGAGGGAAGTCAAACTATTGTGGAAAATGGTTCACTCTTCTTTCTGTGGCCATAAGTAACGGTTTGTTTCATCCGAATTGCCGTCACACTATGAGTACCTATATTGACGGTGTTACACAAATACCAAAACCTATTGACGAAAAGCTTATAAAGAAACAGCGTGAACTTGAGCAAAAGCAGAGAGCTTTAGAAAAGAAGGTCCGAAAGTTCAAACGCCTTGAAGCAGGAACACAGAGCCCTGAAACTGCTAAAGCCTATCGTAAGGAACTTCGTGAAGCACAGCACGAGTTGAAGGTATTCGTTGATGAGCATAATGATGTTCTGAGAAGGGATTATTCGAGGGAGCGAAATTACGGAGAAGGATTGACAAAATCTGAAGAAGATGCTATTATAATAAGAGAATTAAGACAGTGTGGAATTGTTGGCAGGATAAGCTTAAATCCTGAAAAAATCGATACTCTTGCTCTTTCTATTGATTTAGAGCACATCAACGAAAGAAGACACGAAGTATCATTTGAAGATGCAATAAGCTTTATAGAAAAGTCAAGATTTTCGGTAAGTCGTTGGAATGGGAAATTTGAGAATTATTTCAGCGATAGTGGAGCAAGTTATGTAGATGCTGAAACAAAAACAATAAGAACAGCTTTTGTAAAAGAAGAGTTTAACGAAAATATTATAAAGGCATTGGAGGTGCTAAATAAATATGGAAGATAGGATTATATGTCCTTTGATAAACATAGAGATTTCTTGTGTTGAGTGTATGGAAAATCAAGATACAAAGGAAGATTTTATCCCGGAGATTTATAAGAAGTTGGATAATTGGAAGGAAGTTTGTAAAAATTGCAAATATAACAAATGTTAATACCACTCTCAAAATTGAGGGTGGTATTTTTATACCCAAATTTAAGGAGGTTAATATGCTCTCGACACTAATTTTACTCTACGCCCTTGACACTGGGCAGATACCAAAGGGCTGTTACATAGCAGCGTGGGTGTTCACAATATTTGAGTTTTTATATAAACTCGGAAAAGAAAACCAGAATAACGGTAATTAAGCACTTCAAGAAATTGAGGTGCTTTTATTATAATTATTTTTAAGAAAGGACTGAAAAATATGGCAGACGAAAAGAAGAAGCCTGATGTGGAAGAAGCTCCACAGGATGAAAAGAAGTCTGAAACTTCAGACCAGAAGCCTGAAGAAGACAAGAAGGAAGAACCTGCAAAGGATGAAAAGTCTGAAGACAAGGCTCCTGACGACAAGAAGGCAGACGAGAACGGAGAAGGTGCTCCTGCTGACAAAAAGTCAGAAGAAAAACAGGAGGACAAGCCTGAAGAGAATAAGGCTCCTGAAACACCACAGCTTTCAGAAGTGGAAACCCTCAAGGCTGAAAATCTCACCCTCAAAACAAAGCTTGAAGCTCTTTCAATCGGATTTGCGCCTGATTGTCTTGACGACGCTGTAACACTTGCTGAAGCTATTGTTAAGCGTGACGGAACAGACATTTCAGCGGCTTTGCAGGCAGTTGCAAAGAAGTATCCTGACTGGAAGTCAGACGCCAAGGACGGCAAGTCTAAAGGTGGTTTCAAGGTTGGAGCAGACAGCTCCGAAAAGGATAAGAAAGCAGATGATGACAGACTGTCAGCTGCTTTTGGCATTAAGAAGAAAAAGTAATTTAGAAAGGATGATTTGATTATGCCAAATGTAATTAACTACGCAACCAATTTCAGTAATCAGCTTCGTGACCTTTACGGCCAGGAGCTCACCTGTGATGCGCTTTATCATTCAAACAGTGATATCCAGATTACAGGTGCAAAGGACATTAAGATTCCTAAACTCTCTGTATCTGGTTATAAGGACCACTCAAGAAGTTCTATGACTTTTAATGCTGGTACTTATGAGAACGATTATGAAACCAAGACTCTCGACCATGACAGAGATATCGAGTTTGGTATTGACCCAATGGACTTTGATGAGACTGACACAGTTGTTTCTCTTGCAAACGTTCAGAATCGTTTTGAAAGAACACAGGCTATTCCTGAACTTGACTGTTATACATACTCAAAGCTTCACGCAGAGGCTGTAAGAGCAGGTGCAACAATCAAGACAGATGCTCTTACTGTAAGCAATGTTCTCTCCGATTTTGACGATAACCTTGCTAAGCTTGAGGATATCGGTGTCCCTCTTGACAGAGTTATCCTCTACTGTACAACAGACTACAAGAAGCTTCTCAAGAACGCAGAAGGTATCCAGAGAACACTTGACATCAAGAACGGTGGTGGAATGGACAGAAGAATTCACACTATGGATGATATCACAAATATCATTACTGTTCCTTCAGGTCGTTTCAAGACACAGTTTGACTTTACAGACGGCTGTGTGGCAGCAGAAGGCGCTAAGAAGATTGACTACATTCTTATTGACCCTGAATGTCAGATTTCAAGAGTTAAGTATTCTTACATTCACCTTTTCACACCGGGAAGCGATTCAAGAACAGCTGACAAGTATCTTTACCAGAACAGAAGATACAACGGTACATTTGCAATCGACCACCTTTTCAAGGACGGTTGTATTATGCACGTTGAAGGCTAAAGGAGGGATATAAATGCTTAAGGCAGTAAAGGGTAACAAGGTTTATAAGACTGATGAGGCTGGCAAGAAGAATTATCTTGCACAGGGCTTTGACATTTACGACGACAAGGGTAAGGTTGTGGAGAAGTCACCACAGAGCACAGTGAGTTATGAGGCTTATTCAAAGCTTGAAGCTGAAAACAAGGCACTCAAGGCTGAAATTAAGAAGCTTAAAGACCAGGTGAAGGAACATGTACCTGAAACCTGATGAGTACAAGGGCACAATACCGTCGGATTGTCTTGAACAAAGACTTTCCGACGCTTGTCGTGCTATTGACGGTCTGACTTATAATCGAATTGTAAAACAAGGCTTTGATAATCTCACTGAATTTCAACAGGGACTTATTAAGGAAGCTGTTGCAAAACAGGCTGATTTTATATATCAGAATGCCGAATTTCTTGAATCTCCGTTGAGTTCTTATAGAATTTCAGGAGTGTCAATGTCATTTGATAAGGCAAACGTCCTTGAAATCGGCTCTGTGACCACTACCAAGGAAGTCTACGGCTTACTTGTACAGACAGGGTTATGTTATAGGGGAGTGTGATTTTATGAAGTTTCCACAGCTTGTACCTGATAAGGTTTGTACTGCTGCTGTCAAGGTTTTTCGCACAGATGGTCTTAACCGTGACGGCTCAAAGAAGCAGACGGTTATTTTTGAGGGGAAGTGTTTTCACGATGAAAAAGCAAGCCAGAAACTTACAGCTGACAAACAGCTTATTCTGTTGAAAGGTCAGGCACTTTTTAACGGTGATATAGCTCCCGACAACCCTGTTATTGAAGGATATGCTGAAATTTCAGACACGGAGTACAAGATTTTTGCTTCCGAAAAAGCTAAAAACCCTGACGGAACGGTTAATTTCACTCGATTGGAGCTGATTTAATGGGAGATGAAATCAAGCTTGTTTATCATGCTATTGCACAGCTTGAAAAGGCTGTAATGGATTCTGCTGAAAGCGCTATGGAAGCTGTAAGAACTGACCTTATAAGCTCGGCAACAATGCCTTTTGATAATGGTGATATGCAGAACAATCAGACTTTTGTTGCTAAAACCGAAAACGGAGCTTCACTTGTCACTGGCTCACCACAAGCAAGACGTTTGTACTATCATCCTGAATACAATTTTCAGCAAGGCAAGAACGTAAACGCAGGTGCTTACTGGCTTGAACCTTATATTACAGGTGAAAAGAAAAACCTTGCACAATCAGCCTTTGAAAGTGATTTTAAAAGAAGGACGGGCGTATGACTTTACTTAATATTGCCGATATGCTTGCAGACGTTCTCGGTTTTGAGGACGTTTATGCAGGCAATATTGACGCAAACAAAGAGCGTTGTTTAGGTGTTTACAATGCTAAAACAAACGGTGCGAAAAGGATATGTCTCGGAGGTAAATCTTGCACCAGAACACTTGAAAAAAGATTTTCGATACTTATTCACTGGACCGACAATCCTACAACTGCAGAACAGAAGGCTCTTGAAGTATCTGACCTTCTCGCAGATGTAAAAATCTATGAGGGTAACGGATTTACTGTCAATTTTATTACAGCAAATGAGCCTATACCTGTGGGAAGGGATGAGAGAGGTGTTTGTGAGTATGTTATTGAAGGCACAATATATTATGAAAGGAAAGATGAATAATGTCTACAAAGAAGGGCGTTTATCCTGTTTATGAAAATCAGTTTAAGATTGACAAAACAGGTGGTGAAGGCACAGAAGAAAACCTTGTTACTATCGCTGATATGGAATCATTCGCTGTTGCTATTGACGGAAAAATTGAAGAGTGGAATCCTTTTGACCAGGAAGGCTGGACAAGAAGACTTATGACAGGGAAATCAATTACAATCAGCGTTTCGGGCAAGCGACATCTTGGTGACGCAGGTAATGATTATGTTGATAGCCTTGCACTCAAAACAGGTTCTGAAGCTACAACGACACTCGCATGGAATTTCCCAAGTGGTGCCAAGCTTTTGCTTAAGGGAGTTGTAAGCGTAACTGAATGGGGTGGAGGCGATTCTACTGCTGTTGCACCGTTGGCATTTGATATTGCTTCTGACGGCAAGCCTACATTTACACCGGCAACTGCATCTTAATAAACTGAATCAGCACTCTGACAATACAGAGTGCTGATATTTTTTATACAAAGGAGTAAAAAATGAAA
>JAFTNX010000071.1 GCA_017451665.1 Oscillospiraceae bacterium
CATACGGCTCATATATGCGTAAGGAAGATAATATTGAAAAATCAGTTCACCACGTTGAAATCTTTGACACAGGAATAGCTTTTCTTTCAGGTATGATGATTGTACCTGCTGTTTATGCTATCAGTGGTGGAGATGAATCTAAAATCAACGCAGGTCCCGGACTTATGTTCCAGACACTTCCGCAGGTATTTGATAAGATGCCGGCAGGAAAAATTATCGGAATTTTCTTCTTTGTTCTGGTATTCCTTGCAGCGCTTACATCTTCAATTTCACTTATGGAAACAATCGTTTCAATCATTATGGAAAAATTCAAAATCAAGAGAATTACAACCTGCGTAATCGTGCTTGTATTCTCACTTTTACTTGGAACACTCAGCGTATTCGGATATAGCATCTGGAGCAACGTTAAGATTTTTGGTTATCAGTTCCTCGACTTCTTTGATTTTATCAGCAACAATATTATGATGCCTGTTGTAGCGTTACTTACCTGTGTTCTTATCGGCTATGTTGTTAAAACAAAGTATATTGAAGACGAAGTTACAAACAATTCTGACTTTAAGTCAAAGCATATGTACAGAATTATGATTAAGTATGTTGCACCTGTATGCCTGCTTGTAATTCTTATTTCTTCATTTGTAATTACACTTTAATATTCCATCACCCTTTTGAAGAGACTGTAAAAGGGGTGCTTGTGAAGGACTACGACGTTTCGGAGATTTTTTCAGAAGGGGAGTACGAGATTTTGGTGTGTACTCCAAAAAACGAGGAATATTATATTTCAGAGAATTCTCTTGAAAATTTAAGCAGTATAATTACAGAATATCAAAAAAATAATCGCAGTTGTGAGGATTAAACCCCATAACTGCGATTTTATTTACGCTCTTTTGCTTGCTTCAAGCCTTAATTCCTCGTATTTGTGCTTTGTTGCAAGCCCACCACGAATGTGTCGCTCACGCTTGTTTTTTTCTAAAACTTCCTTCACCAGCTTGTATAAATGCGGGTGTATGGTTTTTAATTTCTCCGAAACATCTTTATGTACCGTTGATTTTGAAATACCAAACTGCTTGGCAGTATTTCTTACCGTCGAATTGTTTTTTAATATGTATTCACCAAGAATAATAGCTCTTTCCTGACCGTTAGGCAATTCCATAACATTCACTCCAATACACTTTTTTAAAAGTATATGCAGTGAAATTTATAAAAATACCCCACAAAAAAACGCACCACATAAAGTGATGCGTTAGTTTTTTAAATGTCCTGTCCGTAAAGAGGATTTGCTCTGAGAATTTCTTTTCTGATGTCCTCGTTAATGCTTGTGATAGGCTCATAAGCAGGACGACCAGTGTAAAATCCCTGAATAAGGTCAACACCCAAATCAATAACCATTTTAAGCTCGTTTGAGGTTTCAACACCCTCAGCAAGCACCTTGATGTTGTTGATTTTAGCAAACTCAATGGTACTTCTTACGAACATCTGCTTGTTCTGGTTTCTGTCAATTTCGCTTATAAGGAAACGGTCAATCTTGATAATCTGAGGGGTGTATCTTATAAGATTAACAATATTTGAGTGACCTGTTCCGTAGTCGTCAATGGCAATCTGATTTTCAACGTGTTCGCCACTAAGACGCTTGATAGCATTAAGCTCGTTGTCAGAAATAGTATCCTGTTCAGTAAGCTCAAATACAAACTTGTCCATATACTGGCTGTATTTCTCATTGAGAATACGCATATCATCATCATTAAGGAAATGTCCCGGAATTGTGTTTATGAATACCTTGCAGTCACCGAATTTTTCAGGCTCGTGAGCGTAACGCTCCATAATGTTAAACATTGTGGCACGTTCAATTTCATAAAGTCTGTTGTATTCTCTGGCAGTAGCAAGAACTTCAAGTGGTGTCATACCGATACTTGCGTCGGTTCTCATAAGAGCTTCATATCCGAAAATTGTACCCGTTTTAGCGTTTACAATCGGCTGGAAATGATAGTTGAACAAGTTCTTTTCAATAAGAAGGTCAAACGCCTTGTAATGTTCCTTAGGAGTAGTTTCTTCCTTGATTACATTGCCTGTACCACTCTTAAGACGGTTCATATACATTTCCGAATTAGCAAACTTGATAAAGCTTTCAAGTGAGCCACCCCAACCAGGATTGATTACTGTACAGCCACAGTTTACCTCAACGTAATATTCCTTACCACTTGTGGTGTTGTAGCCTTCAATAACGCTGAAAAATACAGAAGTAGCCTTGTTTATGGTGTCGCCAATTGCACCCATTTCCTTGTAGTAATTGATAATTGCAAATTCGTCCTCTGAAATATGCCCGATAAAGCAGTCAACAGGGTTTGAAATCTTTAAGGATTCAGCTACAAATCTCAAAGCATCTTCAACGTCGTGAATACCGTAATTTTCCATAATGTAAGTGTACTTCGGCAATCCGTATACAGATATAGAAAGTGCCATATCGTGACTTTCAGCTTTCTGTGAGAATTCCTCAAACCACTTGGCAGTACCCTTAAGGTTAGGGAGTCCTGTAACAGGATTTGTCAGAGAAGCAGCCTCAATACGCTTGCTCATTTTAACTTCTCTGAAATGGTTTATAGCAACGTTAAAAGCAACGTTCAATGTGTTTAATACACGCTTGATTTTATTTCTGCAATTAAATATATAATCAGATTTAACAGCATAATAACCACAAACTTCGTTTCCAACGTAAATAGCGTTTAAAATGTAGGTTGTGTTGTCGTTGTACCACTGATTCAAGTTAGGAATAATGTCCTTGATAGACAGCTTTTCGGTACTATCGCTGTTGGTGTAGGTGTATCTTGAAGAAATAACAACTACCTCATCGGAATACCCACTCTTCTTGCTTTCAGGGCCGATGTCCATAGCAGACGCAAGAAAATCGCTGTTGATACAAACGTAGGATTCTTCTAAAATAGAGCCGGAAATAACGTTAAACAGGGTATTCATATCATTGATTTCCAGAACTCTGTCACGCCACGACTGCATAAAATCTTCGTGGCTTGTAATTTCATCAAAGGTTGTGTATAATTCCTGAGCAGCTCGTCTGTAATCATCGTTTGACAGCTTTCCACAGCCACAAGATTCAGAATAATAAGCAGAGAAGTCGCACAGGACTTTGGTAGGCTCATAGTTTTCATTAAGTGCCTTTTCAGTTGTTTCAACACATAACTTTGAAATCATATCAACGTTTTTAATGCAGGTTGTAAGCTGAGGGGAGAAGTATGTATTCTTAGTAACTCCGTCAAATCCCACAACAATAACATCATCAGGAACTTTGTATCCGTGTGCAGAAAGCTCTTCGCAAGCAGCAAAAGCCATATAGTCATTTGCACAGAATATAGCCTGAGGAATTTTATTTCCACTTCTGATTAAATCGCCTACAATCTTTCTTGCAGGTCCGTCCCAGTATTCGCCATAAGCAACCATACTGTCGTTAAACTCAAGACCACATTCCTCCAAAGCTTCCTTATAACAATCAATTCTTTCAACTGATGAAGGGTCGTTGTATTTAAGTCCTGCAATGTAGAAAGTATCCTTTGCACCGTGGTCGCAGATAACGTGTCTGATGATTTCCTTATATGAATTTCTGATGTTTGCAATTATAGAAAAACATCCGTCATATTCAGCGTCAACAGTAATAACAGGCACGCTTTTTTCCTTAGCCCTGGAAATGATATTCTTTACAATGTCCTTGTTAAAGAAGCATTCGTCAAGAATAACAAGTGCATCAACAATGTCAAAATTGATAATATCATAAATAGACTTTGCACCTTCGTCAAAGCGGTCGTTATTATAAAAATCAACAAAGCTGTTAAAAATAAGCAATTTATAGTCGTTTAACTGAGCGTGATAATGAAGTTGATTTACCAAATCAGAGTGTCCCTGGTCATGTATTTTAGTTACACATACACCAATGACCTTCTTTTTATTATTCATATATACAGCTCACCACCTTAACATATTTTAATATCTAAGTAAATTTTATCATATTTACTAAAAAATGTCAAGAAAATTACTGTCATTTATATATTATTTACCAAAAATGAAATTTCTTGTCAACAAAAACGAAACATTTTGTGCTTACAAATAAAAAAGCGAAGGTAAAAACCTTCGCTTGAAATTAAAATTCAGTTATAAAACCGTTAATGTATCTTACTATTGTAAGTACGTCGTTTATGCTGATTTTTCCGTCACCTGTTACATCACCTGCAAGGAATTTAGTATCTTCCAGAGTAATAAAACCGTTTATGTGTCTTACAATTGTAAGTACATCGTTGATGCTTACCTTTCCGTCGTCGGTAACATCTCCCTTAGTATAGGCAGGTTTTTCTCTTGTGACTTTAATTCTGTATGTTCTTTTTACACCACTTGTAGCAGTAACAACAACATCTACATTGTTATCCCCGTAGTTGAGTGTGATATTTCCTGTGCCACTGATTTTTGCTTTTGAATTGTTAGCAACAGCTGAAACCGAAACGGAATTCACATCTTTTCCTACTTTAAGAGTGTAGCTGTTTGTATACATATTGAATGACGGAGAATATGTCTGTCCACTTACTGTAAGGCTGTTTAAGAGGTTGTTGTTGTTTCCTGTTGATGAAGGTCTTGGGCAGGCCGTTTCAGGCATATTCTTGTAAACAGGGATTTTAAATTCCAACGCCGAACTGAAAACTTCAGCAGGGTAGGCTCTCTTCATAATTTTAGCTTCACTTTCAGCAGCCTGAATATTAGTCATATACTGATGAGTGTAATATCCGTTTCCACCGTCTGTAACGTCAAATTTCTGTAAATAAAGAGTGTCCTGCTCCTTGTTTATGTAGCCTGTACCAATCCATATCGAGCCACCGACAATTGATTTGTACTGATTTGTCCAAGGCAAAAGATACTTTGAATTTGTAGTCATTGCGTATCTTGCACCATTTTCAACAGCTGTGTAGCTGCTTGATGTGTACGCCTGAATGTTAAAGAAGTTAAAATATCCAGGGAATTTAGTAACTGTACCTTTAGCCAGTGAAGACCCGTTTACGCCTTGTTCCTGTAAAGCTCTTGTAGCAAGATGATATGGGCTTACATTTGACTTTTTGGCAGCGTCAATAAATGTCTGTGCATAGGAAAGAGTTTCCTTTGTGTCAGGAGTAGTGAAGTTGCCTTTCATAAAACAGTTTTTCAGAATACTCTGAACGCCTGTAATTGTCTGAACTTCTGGGTTGTAAGAAAGGTTTTCAAACATAAGAATGGTAGACTCATTAAGGAAATTTCTTGGGTCCATGTAGTATTCAACTACCGTCTGATGTGCAGCAACCCAACTACTTCCGTCAAGACCAAGGTAGTATTTTCCACTTACGTTGTAAGCACCCTTTTCAACAGAACGCCATGACTCAGGTGCCTGAATGCTTACAAGGCTTTTTCCTACAACCGATTCATTTTTAATAACTGTGTTCCAGTCGAGATTTGTATGTAAAGCTGTAAATACCCACTCAGGGTGAATTTCGTGAAGCTTTCTCAGCTCAACCTTATAGCTTTCAGGGAAACCCTGTTTTTCAAGATATTCCTCAAAATTATCTGCGTCGGTTTCACCCTCACCTTCATTGTTATCGCCTTCGCCCTCGGTATTTCCACCTTCGTTGTTGTCGCCTTCACCCTCGGTGTTTCCACCTTCTGTGTTGCCACCTTCGCCCTCAGTGTTTTCATCATCATCAGGCTCGGGATTTGGCTCTGGCTCTGGTTCAGGCTCTGGTTCAGGTTCGGGAGTTTCAATAATCATTATATAATCCTTTGAAGAATACCCAGTAACAATTACGCCGTAGGTGTTTTCAAAACTGATTTTATAAAAATTCCCCGAAGTCCCGAGAATAGTAACCTCATCATCATTATAAAGTCTTGCAATAACGCTGTATGACGTTCCTGCACCACTTCGTACATTTAAATAAGAGTCGGCGTCAATTCCATAAACCTTGCCTTGCTGTACCTCAACGGCACTTGCAAGCAACGGCAGGGAAGAAACTGCCATTATGACAACAGCTATAAAAACAGCCGTTATAGATTTTAATCGTTTTGTAATATTCATCTCTCTTTTTTCGTACTTTTGTACGCCTCCATAGAATAAATCTGTTTCTCGCATATTCAATTATATTACACAATGTCGTATTTTGTCAAGGCTTACAAGGCGTATTTAACGTATTTTGCAGAAATTACCGATAATTTTTTGTATTTTTTGCTTGAAAACCAAAAGATTACAGAATTATTACAATTTACGAGCCGAAACAAAAGATTTCCTGTTGACAAGTTTTATGGGGTATGATATAATTTTTTTGTATTTAATATAGAGAAAAACAGGAGGCAAATTATGAGATTCAGTCTTAAAAAGGCAGTTGCAAGTCTTGTTGCAGGAATTGTTCTTGTTACCACTCTTGCTGTAACACCGATTTTTGCTGCCACTTCAAATAAAATTACAATTTCCACTTCAAAATCCACAGCCAAACCAGGCGAAAGCTTTGACGCTACCGTAGGTTTCACAGCAGGCGACGACGGAGTCGCAGCGTATGATTTGGTATTGGTTTATGACAGCTCTAAACTTACTGTTAATAGTACATCAGTACCTTCTTCATCGTTTATGACATTTGACCCTGTTTCAAATACAGGCAAAATCAGATTTCAGGGTGTTTCTTCCGGAAATGCCGTTAAGTCAAATCAAAACTTATTAAATGTCTCATTTAAAGTGAAAAGTGGAGTAACAGGTTCTGCTAATTTATATATTACTGTTAATGAAATTACAACTGTTGATAGTAGTAATAAAACAGTCAACGCTACCTGCTCAGCACCGTCAAGCTCATCACCTAAAAAGGTGACAATTGACGCACCGGTTGTTACTACAACAACCACAAAGGCTACTACCACAACAAAGGTTACAACAAC
>JAFTNX010000072.1 GCA_017451665.1 Oscillospiraceae bacterium
CAATGGACAATTGACATTTTTGGTGTCTGCTTCGCAGACTGATTTACAAACCAAAAAAGTATTTCAACTCCTTTGACCAGCTTACGATATAAGATTGTATGTTGAGCCAATTTCAGGAATTTCTGCAAAAATAAAAAGCGTACGGATTATCCGTACGCTTAAATTGTCAACTGTCAATTGTCAATTGTCAATTAAATAAATCAAGGTTTTCAAGTTCTATTATACTCTTTGTTTTTTCGTTTTAAGGCGAGCATTAAGCGAGCCGATAACACCCGAGCACTCAAAACTTCGACACTTATCAAACGAAAAGCGAGGGGAGGAGGATGCAAACGTCACGTTTGCTTATTTAATGAATGCTCTGTACTGTTCGTTTTCAGCCTTGAGTGCAGTAATCTGCTCGTTGTAAGCAGCTACCTGTGCGTCAAGCTCTGATGTGTCAGCAGCACCTGAATTTTCAAGTTCGCTCTTTCTTTCTTCAAAAGCCTTAATCTGAGCGCTGAGTGCAGCGATTTCATCATAAAGAGCCTTAATCTGTCCGTCAATGTCAGCAATCTGTCCCTTTACAGCTTCATTCTGCTGTTCGCTTGCGCTGATTTTTGCCATAACGTCAGCAATAAGAGCGTTAATTCCCTCAATCTTTGTGTCGTTTTCTGCAATCTGTGCCTGTGCAAAAAGTGCCATCTTCTGTGATGCAGTAGCCATAGGATTTGCGTCAACTTCAATTGCAGGTGCCGGAGCAGGAGCAGGCGCAGGAATCGGAGCAGGTGCAGGGGCAACTGTTTCTTCAACAGGTGCAGGAGCAGGTGCTTCCTCAACAACCGGTGCTTCTTCAACCACTTCTTCCTTAGTTTCTTCCAATCCACCGGTAAGAAGATTTCTGTTTTCGTCAGCTGTAAGAATGTTAACTGTTTCCTTTTCAGGTTCAGTAATTTTCTGCTTATAGTTTCCAACAAGCATACCATCAAGGTCGCTGTTAAAGAAATCGTCAGGGTTTACAAGTGTAGGCTTTTTAGCAGCTGAGCTGTACTTAGCCTGCTTTGCTTCAAGAGCCTCTTCCTTTTCTCTTTCACGTCTGAGAGCCTCTTCCTTGGCAGCTGTTCTTGCCTTGTTTGCTTCAAGACTCTTTTTAGCCAGAAGGTCAGCATAACCCTCAACACGTCTTTCAAGAATGCTGTTTACGGAGCCGACAGGAATTTTTACATCGTCAGCAATTCTTTCAGCTTCCCAACCCTCGTTAAAAAGTCTTACGATTTTGTCATTTGTAGATTCATTACGCTTCATAACGATTCACCACCATAAATTTCTAAAATGTCGTTAAATATTATGCATAAAATTTTTAAACTATACATAATACCCAAAAATACTAATATACACTATATATAATAAAGCATTTATCACCAAAAGTCAATATAATTTATAGACAAATTAAACCGTCGCATTTTATATCAAAGCAACAAATCACACTTTTTTCCCTGCCAGCTGTCACGTCGTTGCATTTCCTTGTCAATCTCATTCATAACGCAGAATTTTTTTAAACTCCACAAAGGTGCAACCAAATCTTCCTTAACGCCGTCGCCTGTAATTCGCTGAATAACCACTTCAGGCGGGATAATCTCAAGCTGGTCACAGATAAGCTGTGCGTATTCCGAAAGTTCAAAAACGTGGAATTTTTCCTTTTCGTAAAGCCTTTCCAGAGCCGTGCCCCTTATAATATGTAAAAGGTGAAGCTTAATTGTGTGTGGATTAAGTTTTGAAACCTCTCTGACGGTTTCAAGCATCATTTCTCTTGTTTCAAAGGGAAGTCCGTTTATCAGATGCACGCACACATTTATCCCACGTTCTTTTAAAAGATTATATCCCTTTAAAAAATCCTCGTAGCTGTGACAACGGTTAATCAGCTTTGCAGTTTTGTCGTGAATTGTCTGCAAACCAAGTTCGACAGTAACATACTTGTCCTTTGAAAGCTCATAAAAAAGGTCAGCCTCCCTCTCGTCAATGCAGTCGCCTCTTGTAGCTACCGAAAGTCCCACAGCGTTTTTGAAATTCACAGCCCTTGTAAAAAGCTCTTTTTGTCGTGAAAAATCCCCGTAGGTGTTTGTGCCTGCCTGAAAATACGGGATATAAACAGCGTCACTCCATTTTTTGTGAAGAATTTCTCTCACGTTATCAAACTGAACGCTTATATCATCGCAACAATTTCCTGCAAAATCGCCACTTCTCTTATCTGAGCAGTAAATACAGCCACCCACACCCTTGCTACCGTCACGGTTAGGACAAGAAAAGCCTGCGTCAAGGCTTACTTTGAAAACTTTTTTTCCAAAGCGATGACGCAGGTAGTAGTTATAGGTATGGTATCTTTTATTGTCGTCTGAATAAATAAAAGGTGATTTCAATCAGTTTCCATCCTTTGTTGTTTCGTTATGAGAAACCACCGTCACATCTTCATCATCAGGTGCATTCTCATTTGCAAGCTCCATAAGCTTTTCGATACGTTTTTTTCTTTCTTCCTGACGGTAGTAGTGTGAATTTACATTTTCTCTCAGGAGGTAGTAAATTGTTGACGCAATCGGAACGCCCACAAGCATTCCCACAACACCTGCAAGTCCACCACCGATTGTAACAGCTGCAAGCACCCACATAGCAGGAAGTCCCACAGATGAGCCAACAACCTTAGGGTAAATAAGATTTCCCTCAATCTGCTGTAAAATGATGATATAAATTACAAAAAGAACTGCCTTAATCGGGTCTTCCATCATAATCATAAATGCGCCCACGCCTGCACCGATAAAGCCACCCACAACAGGGATAAGTGCAGTAATACCAACAAGAGCGCCAACCATTCCTGCGTATGGGAATCTGAAAATTAACATTCCCAGCATACACAGAGTACCAAGAATAATAGCCTCTGTAAACTGTCCTACAACGAATTTTGCAAAAATGTTGTTTGCAACGTCGCAGATATGAAACAGCTTGTTTGTCTGATTGTCAGGAAACCACGCCTTTAAAATCTTTTTAAAGGTGAATTTCAATCCTTCCTTGTTTGAAAGGATATACACTGCAAAAATAAGTCCGAGAACAAAATTTACAACTCCACCAAAGAATGAGGTGATAAATGTAAATGTTGAGCCTAAAATTCCACCGGCTGCCTTCTTTGCAACGTCAACAAAAGTTCCTGTGATTTCTTCCTTGTTGTCGTTTGCCACATCAACAAGGTTTTTGATTTCAGGGTATTTGTTATAAAGAACAACCACCTTGTCCTTGATTTTTTCCACAAAGTCAGGGAAAATATCAACAAGGAGCTGAAATGTCTTGACAAGCTCCGGAATAACCAGCCACAAAACTCCCGATACAATTGCAATAACAATAATCACCGAAAGAAGTATGCTGACAGGACGTTTGATTTTTAAAACTGTCTTGTTTTTTGATTTAAAAAGGTGTTTTTCAATGGCTTTTAGTGGGACATTCAATACAAAAGCTATAAAAAATCCCAGAACTATCGGAAATGCCACTCCAAAAATGTATCCGATAACACTTCCCACCGACTTTATATTTGCAAGAAGCATATAGAATGTTATTGCAAAAGCGATGAGAAACACCAGTTTTTTCATAGTATTCTTATCAAGTTTCATTTTAGATTTCGACCTTTCTTAAATTAAAGACCTGCTCTCTTTCTGATTTCTTCTCTGATGAGCTTACCACTTTCAGTAAGCTGTGAAGTACCTGCCTTAAGTCCTGAAAGAGAAGAGCCTGATGTCATAATAGACGCTGTTTCACTCTTGTTACAAAGTGACCAGTTGAAAAATCCTATGTTCATACTGTCAAGAGTATTAAGCCATTTTTTGGTTTCGGAAGCGTTAAAGCCACCATTACCGCTTGCATCACAGGTTCCGAATTCTGTTACAAGAACAGGAAGTCCCTTGTTGTAGCAGTCCTTAAGTCTGTTTCTCAGCCAGTCTGTATGAGTATTCGCATAGAAGTGAAGCGCATAAACAACATTCTTATCGTTTATAGTTTTGCCCACAACATCGTGAATATCCTGACTCCATGTAGCTGTTCCACAAACAACAATATTGTCGCTATCGTATTTTCTTACTGATTTTAAAACGCTTTCACAGTAAGGCTTGATTTTTCCACTCCATGTAACCCCACCGTTAGGCTCATTACAGAGTTCATAGATAATATTCGGACAATCGCCGTATTCATTGGCTATCATCTCAAAGAATTCTTTAGCCTCGGTTGTGTGTGTTGAAGGGTCGCCAGGGTTTAAAACGTGCCAGTCAACAATTACATAAAGACCGAGTTCAATACAGTAGTCGATACCGTTTTTAACGAGATTAAGGTTTCTCTGTTTATCCATAAGGTAACAGCTTTCACTGCCACCCCAGCTTTCTTCAATATACATTGCAAGTCTTACAGCGTTACAGCCCCAGTCGTCACGCAAAACCTTGAAGTTATTCTTTGAAACAGCGTCAGGGAACCAGCCCACACCGTGAGTTGAAACACCTCTCAGCTGAAATACCTTGCCGTTCTGGTCAACGATATTAGCACCCTTTACAGAAAGCTGTCCGTGCTGTTTTACAGGTGAACCGGCAGGAGCATCAATTGATGAAAGGTCGGCAGGCTTCTTTGTAGTTGTAGTTGTCTTTTTTGTTGTAGTCATAGTAGTTGTGGTTTTCTTTTTGGTTGTTGTAGTTGATTTTTTTGTGGTAGTAACTGTTGTAGTCTTTTTAGTTGTAGTAGATTTAGTCGTTGAAACAGTAGTAGTTGCAGGCTTTTCAGTATCCTTGGCAACCGTTGTTGTAACCTTTTCTGTTTCGCTTTCAGCAGGCACAGTTACAGTTGTCGTAACGCTATCATCACCACTGTCGCTTGTAGGTACAGTTGTAACCTCGCCTTCTGACTGAGGTGCAGTTGTAGTTACAACAGTTGCTTCCTCACCGTATGTAGTGGTGGTTGTTGTTTGTGAAGTCTGAGGCTTGGTTGTATCAATAGCGTCAAGTCCCACAGGCAGTAAAAACAACACTGCAAGTGCCACAACAGACATAGCTGTTGCAAATATTTTATTTCTCATAAATAGTCCTCCCATAATAAAAAACTATATACCAATTTAATTTTAGCACATTTAACCTTTTAAGTAAAGAGGAAAAAGCAAAAAGTTTTTCGTTAACTGTTGCAACAAAACTACAAATATGCTACACTAATTATATAGGGGGGTATTCCCCATAAATCAAGGAGGTTTAAGGTTATGAAAAAGATTATTCTGTTTTCTATGGCATTATGTATTGTTTTTTCCTTATCTGCATGCAGTAAAAATGACGACGGCAAAAAAACTACAACAAAAGCTACTACCACAACCACCACAACTGTATCAACAACACTTTCAACCACCACAACAAATTCTGAAAATGAACCTGTTATTGAAAATGCTTTTGAAGGTGTTACTGTTGACAATGTTTTTGAAACTACTGATGTAACCTATGAATTTGACAAGCGTAAAAATCAGGCTTACAACGGACTTTATAACATTCAGGGTAAAAATGAAATTGTCCCGATAAGATATTCAGAAATGAATTATGTAAAAACTGACGACCTTGAAAATTTTTATTACATATTCTACGGAAAAGACAGAGAAAACAACAACGAAAATGGCACGGTTATTGTTGATATATCAAATCAGGAAATAACTGAGCCTGACTATGACGTTATTTATGTGTATGACAAATGCGTTTATGTGACAAAAGACGGAAAGTACGGAGTGCTTGACAATAATCTTGAAGTTATTTGTGACTATATTTATGATTTGCCTGTAAGATATTACGACAGCGAGGGAAATTATGCTATTGCTGACGACGGAGAGCTTCTCCACCTTTACGACAAGGACAACAACCTGCTTATTGATAAAAGCTATGGGATAATCCGAAAGGAAAATAATCTGTGGTGCTGTTATGAAAGAATAAATGGTGGCAAGGTTGATGTTTATTCAGCTGAATTTGAGTACATAAAAACCGTTGACAACCAGCCTTCATATGACAAAAATCTCGGTTTGTATGAGGTTTTTGACAACGAAGCTTTTGAATGCTACTATGCTGACGAAAACCTGAACGAGCTTTACAGATTTGAAGCTGACAACCCACCGACACTTCTTGACAACGGTACTCTCTACCACAACGGAAAAGTTTTAAGCAAGGATTTTGAAATTCTTGCAGAAACAGAATTTTCAGTTATGAATTCCTTTGACGTAGCTGATGAGCCTTTCCATTTTGGCTATACAATAAATAACGACGGAGTGATTTCCTATTACGACAGGTCAGGTGAAGCTGTTTTTCAGTTTAAAACAAGCGAATACTATCTTGAACGCCCTGACAGCGTTATTAAGGTAGTTGTAAAGGAAACTGACGGCTGGCATATTTACGACGAAAAGGGAAATTCCCTCGTTGAAGATAAAATTGACAGCGATTATATTTATATCGGAACAGATAGTACCTGTGTTAAGTTCAAAAACACAGACGGAGAAAGATTTTCCTTTGAATTTTAAAAATGCGATTGACAAAAACTTTTATCAGGGTTAAAATAGAAGTGTAGAATTTTTTAAAAAAGGAGATGTTTTTTATGGAAGAGAAAGAAAACAAGCTCAGGAAATTTGACCCTCGTTTAAGACGTGGCGAAAAAATCCGTAAGGCTGAAAAGATTTCAAAAAGATATTCCTTGGGAGAAGAAATTTTTAACGCTGTTTCACACGGGGCAGGAGGACTTCTTGCTATTGCAGGAACGGTTGTGCTGATTGTTTTGTGTGCAATATATTCAGATGCGTGGGCTGTTGTCAGCGCCTGCATTTACGGGGCTTCTCTGATAATTTTATACACTATGTCAACCCTTTATCACGCAATTTCACACGAAAGAGCAAAAAGATTTTTCAGAGTAATGGACCACAACACCATTTTCTTTCTGATAGCAGGAACATACACTCCGTTTACACTTGTGAGCCTTCACGGAAAAACAGGCTGGATTTTATTCGGTATCGTATGGGGCGCTGCTGTGATAGGAATTACGCTTAATTCCATAAATCTTGAAAAATACAGAAAACCTTCTGTTGTTTGCTACATTTTAACAGGCTGGGTAATTTTATTTGCAATAAAGCCTATGCTTGACGCTGTGCCAAAGCTTTCAATGATTTTCCTCCTTGTGGGTGGAATACTCTATACCGTGGGAATTATCTTCTACGCTTTCAAAAAACTCAGATACTTCCACTCGGTGTGGCATCTGTTTACAATCGCAGGTAGCGTTTTCCACTACTTCTCAGTTCTTCTTGCAATTGTTGATTTTAAAAAATAAGTCAAAAAAGCGTACAGAAAAAATCTGTACGCTTTTTTGTAATTGACAATTGACTATGAAAGTGTTGTCTTTGGCAACGTATTAAAAAACTCACTACCGATTTTTCGATAGTGAGTGATAAAAACTATAATCCGTGCCGTCAACCTTTAACGTCCTTGATTAAATTCCATTCCATAACAGGAGACTGTCAAACATACCACTGGCCTGAAAGCTTGCCCACATTTATAATCATTTCCTGAGAATATGTAAATTCTCTGTCGAAAGGCGAAAAAACCATAACTCTGACTTTAAGTTCAAAAGCCTTTTTAATCTTGTGGCGAGGTTCAAGTCCGTCGCCCAGTGCCTCGATTTCTTCCTTTGAAAGCTCTCTTTTGTCAGTAATCTTATGATTTACAACCACCACTTCAGCGTCGCAGGTTTCACCAAGCTTTTTGTAAATAGTTTCAGCAATGTTTTCATCATAATCGTCGCTTTCTTCATAAAGTGACAAAACAGGCGTTGCAAAGCATCTCAAAAAGCTGTCGGAATCCTTTGAATCAAGGGCTTCAAACATAGTTTCAACCGGCACTTCGTACTGAAGCTCAATTTCCTCCTCGTCTTTGCATGCACAAAAACAAGTAGCAGTCAGCACAACCGAAAGAAAAATACTCAGGAATTTTTTCATAAATATCTCCTTGTTTTTAAAAGAAAAGGTATCGGATATTTCTACCCGATACCTCAATTTGTTTTAATCAGGGTTCAAAGTGAAATCCCGTAATTTTGTGTATCTTTAGATTACATAAGGTCTTCAAGGCTTCCCATGATGTCGCCGAGGTCACCAAGGTCACCGAGGTCGCCAAAGTCGTCCATATCAACGCTGCCGTAAGCGTCCCAGCTCATTGAGTAGAGGCACCAGTCGCCGTCAACCTTAAGAACGATAGCTTCAAATTCTTCTTCGCCCTTGTCGTCGTCGCCCTTAATCTTTGTGATACCTTCAACTGTATAGCCCTTAGTTACTTCAAGGCGCTTCTTGTCCCATGACTTCTCAATAATCTTTTCGATATCCTTGAGTTCGTCTTCGTCAAGCTTTTCCTTTTCTTCAATCTTTACAGAAATCTTGATGTCCTTACCGTATTTTTCAACTTCGTCAAGATACTTGTTCATGCTCTTAACTTCGTTCTTATAAGCCTTCTTCTGAGCGCTTGCTGAGTTTTCGTATACTGTCTTCTTTTCGTCCTTGATATCGTATTCGTGATAAGCTTCCATCATGAGAGCTCCATCTTCCTTAACGATACTCTTGAAGTACTTTTCAACAGGCTTCTTCCAGCCGCCACCGAGAACTGAACAGAGAATGCAGATAATGATGATAACAGCAATAGCAACTACACCGATACCAACATACTTTGTGAAGTTTGGATTAGCCTGAAGCTTCTTGATACCTTCAGCATTTGCGTTAGCCTTGAACTTGTCAAGGATTGTTGCGTTGTCGTCAGCCTTTTCAGCTGCAGCAGGTGCTACGTCAAACTTAGCGCCACAAGTTGTGCAGAATGCAGCGTTGTCGTCAAGTGTAGCTCCACATTTAGTACAGAATTTTGACATATGTAATTACCTCCATATTGTTTATAGTTACATTATTGCCCAAAAAGCAACAACTAAACTACATAAATAATACCCTATTTACGAGATTTTGTCAATAGGATTTTAAAATTTCGACATAATTAACATACCTGTTAACATTAAACGTAATCCTTTTCGTTAACATAATAAAGTCGTGGCACTCTTTTAGTGATATTACACACGATTTCATAGCCGATTGTGTTGCATATTCTTGCGATATCGTCGGCAGTAATCCTCTCGTCACCGTCGTTTCCAAAGACCGTTGCAACATCTCCTGCCTTGACATCAATTCCCGTAACATCAATCATCAGCTGGTCCATACAAACCCTGCCCACGATTTTTGCACGTTTACCATTTACCAGAAGCTCGCCCTTGTTTGACAACGCTCTCGGCACTCCGTCAGCATACCCGATTGATACTGTAGCAAGCTTTGTTTCCCTATCAGCCTTAAATGTTCTTCCGTAACTAATTTCTGCTCCTGCCTCAACGGTTTTTACCTGTGAAACAACAGCTTTAAGCTCCATTGCAGGGTTAATTTCAAACGGAATATCAAGTTCATAATCAGGCTTTAAGCCGTAAAGGATAATTCCAAGTCTTGCAAGGGTAGATTTTCCCTCATCGTGACAAATTCCACCTGCTGAATTAAGATAATGGTGGTGAACAATCTGAGGACAGCTGTCTTTAATCTGTGAATAAATCTCATTAAACAGTGAAATCTGCTTATTTGTGTATAAAATATCATCATCACTTTTGCTGTCAGCTACACAAAGGTGTGTGAAAATCCCCTCTGCCTTGATGTTTTCAAGACCACAGATTTTTTCGATTTCAGCCTTGTATTCATTCACATTTTCACAGCGAAGGCCTATTCTTGTCATACCTGTATCCAGCTTTATGTGGCATCTTACAGGGGATTTTGCGTTTTGTGACAAAAGCTGTGCGTAGTTTGTTTCAGTTATCGCCTGAATGATGTTGTATCTGCTTAAATATTCTGCAAACTCAGGTGGCGTATAGCCTAAAATGAGGATTTCGCCATCAATCCCACCCTCTCTCAGCTCAATGGCTTCATTTAAATTTGAAACAGCAAACCATTTTACATTAAGCTCTTTTTGTAAATACAAGGCACAATCAGGGCTTCCGTGTCCATAGCAGTCAGCCTTTACTACACACAAAAGCTCTGTTTCGCCCTTTAACTGATTTTTAAAGCTCTTTGCATTTTCACCAAGACGGTCAAGGTGAATTTCTGCCCACGCTCTTCTGAAAAATCCCATAGGTTTTTCTCCTTTTTAAAAATTTTAAAAAATATTTTTCATAAAAGTTTCTTCTTTACAAAAGTTATAAATTGTGGTATGATATATTGTGTATGCAGACCATGGACGGAGGGGTGTTATGGCTGTTTTTGAAAAAGCCGATGATTTTCGTTTTGATATAAAAACAACCTGCTGTTTTACAGGTCACCGACCGGAAAAGCTTCCCGGGGACGGGGACGTTGTAAATTCCATGGCGCTCAGAAGAATTTTAAGTATTTTAAGACTTGCAATAGAAGATGCAATTAACGAAGGCTACAAAACCTTCATTTCAGGAATGGCGCCGGGAATAGACCTCTGGGCGGCATCCTTTATCCGTGACATTCACGCAAAAAATCCAGATATAAATCTTGTGTGCGTTCTCCCTTATAAAGGTCAGAAAAAATCCCTTCAAGGAGCAGACCTTTATGATTACAATCTGCTTTTAGACTGTGCTGCACAGGTGATATGCTTAAATGATAACTATTCATCAAGCTGTATGCGTGAAAGAAATCAGTATATGGTTGACCATTCCTCAAAGCTGATAGCTGTTGTAAATAACTACCGCAGTGGCACGGGAATGACAATCAATATGGCAAAAAAACGCAGAATTGACATCAGAACCATTGATGTTTCTAAAAATCATGCGATTTTTACCGACTAAAGATAGTTTACAACTTTTGAAGGTTTTTTTCAATAGGTTTTAAGGATTTTTTTGAAACTATCAACACTTTCAACAGAGTTTTCAACTTTTTTGTTGTAAAACAGGCCTGTAAAATGGTGTTTTCAACAAAATAGTGTTGAAAGTTTGAAAACCTTACGTTTAAAACATTTGAAAAAAAGGTCGGAATATTGTTATTTTTAAGATAAATTCACAGAAAGGATAGCTTTTTATGGAAAACCCGTCAAAAAAACGCAGAAGACAGTTTCCTGTTGCGATAGCATATTTTTTAACGCTGATAATCGGACTTACTATTTTCGGTGTGGCAGGATATTTTGTTATTGATAAATTTGTAGCTGATGACCAACAGGACAAGGTTGAGTCTGACGGTCTGGGAATTCCCACAGCCGAGGACAGATACACAATGCTATATATCCAGGTTGACGATTTTAACGAAATGAACCACGCTCTTCTTGTGAGAATGCTTCCTGATATGTGTTCAGTAAAAATCGTTCCTATTTCACATAAGCTTCTTGCAAGCGAATACGAGGACGACCCGCTTTCATCACTTGAAAGCATCTACATAAACAAGGGCGTAAACGGTGTTAAAAACGCAATCGAAAACACAATGGGTATAAGCATTGACCACTATATGACCGTTACAAACGGAGCATTTGATAATGTGGTTGACTATATCGGTGGTGTTACAATTGCACCTGACGAGGACCTTTATTACAACGACCCGCAGACAGGCGAACAGCTTTATGGCAAAAAGGGCGTTATGATGACTCTTGACAACACCTACACTCGTCAGTACATAAACTACCCTAAGTTTGCTGACGGTGCCAAGAAAAATCTTGAGGTTATGCACGACATTCTTCCGAGATTTATAAACGAAATGTTTATGCAGGCTGACAACCTTTCAAACAATATGGATACATTCTTTAATGTAATATACAACAGTTCAGATACCAATATTACAAAAAATGAATACTTAAAATCCAAAAAGGGCATAAATTATATAGCTTTAAACGGCGATATGCCTTGTGAATCACTTATGCCGACAGGGGAATGGCTTAATGATGAGCTGTTTTTAAGCAGTGATTTTTCTGAAAAGGTTAAAAAATTCTTTGAAATAAATCAGTAAAGGAAGTGCGTTTTATGAAGCTTATGGTTTTCATCCTGAACAAGGTTGAATCTCTGGATTTCTTCCTTGAAGGTCTTGCAGCAGCAGGAATCCGTGGTGCTACAATTATTGAGTCGGCAGGTCTTGCTATGACTCTTTCAAAGCTTGACAGCAGTTTTCTCAGTGCGTCGCTGAGAGCGATTTTCTCAAACGGAAACGAGGACAACAGAACTATTCTTTCTGTAATCCGTGAGGACCAGCTTGACACAGTAAGAAAGGTTATCTATACAACAATCGGGCCACCTTCTGAGCCTAATA
>JAFTNX010000073.1 GCA_017451665.1 Oscillospiraceae bacterium
CACAGGTTACAATTACAGATGATGAGGCTGTACTTGTTTCAGGTGATACAAAGCTTGTTGTTTCAAAGAAAAACTGGAGCTTCCAGTATTATTATAAGGATAAGAAGCTTACAGGTGGCGGATGGCGTTCAACAGGCGTTATTTTTGAAAACAACTTCAAAAAGCAGGCAAGACTCCAGACACAGCTTGACGACAGATTCTGGGCACATCAGGACCCTAATACTACATATATCAGAGAACAGTTTGACACTTCAGTTGGTGAATATTTCTACGGCTTTGGCGAAAAGTTCACAACATTCGCTAAAAACGGACAGAATGTTGAAATCTGGAATGCTGACGGTGGTACTTGTTCAGACCAGTCATATAAGTCAATTCCTTTCTATGTATCTTCAAGAGGCTACGGTGTATTTGTAAATACTCCTGACAACGTTTCTTATGAAGTCTGCTCTGATACAGTTTCAAAGGTATCTATGACTGTTTCTGGCGAAAATATGGAATATTTCATCTTTGGTGGTGAAAATATCACTGACGTTCTCGAAGGTTATACTGACCTTACAGGTAAGCCTGCACTCCCACCTGCATTTTCATTCGGTCTCTGGCTTACATCTTCATTTACAACAAGCTACGACGAAGAAACAGTTAACTCATTTATTGACGGAATGGCTGAAAGAGAAATTCCACTTCAGGTATTCCACTTTGACTGCTTCTGGATGAAGGGCTTTGAATGGTGTAACTTTGAATGGGATAAGGAACAGTTCCCGGACCCGGAGGGAATGCTCAAGAGACTCCACGAACAGAAGGGGCTTAAGACCTGCGTATGGATTAACCCGTATGTGGGACAGCGTTCAAGACTCTTTGATGAGGGTATGAAGAACGGCTACTTCATCAAGAAGACAGACGGCTCACTTTTCCAGTGTGACGAGTGGCAGCCTGGTATGGCTATCGTTGACTTTACAAACCCTGACGCTTGCAAGTGGTATGCATCATACCTCAGAAAGCTCTGCGAAATGGGCGTTGATACATTCAAGACAGACTTCGGCGAGAGAATTCCTACTAAGGATATTGTGTACTTTGACGGCTCAGACCCAATTAAGATGCACAACTACTATACACACCTCTATAACCAGTGCGTATTCAATGTTCTTAAGGAATACTACGGCGAAAATAAGGCTTGCCTCTTTGCACGTTCTGCAACAGCAGGTGGTCAGCAGTTCCCGGTACACTGGGGTGGTGACTGCTCAGGTAACTACAACTCAATGGCTGAAGTTATCAGAGGTTGTATTTCACTTTGTATTTCAGGCTTCGGCTTTACTTCACACGATATGGCAGGTTTTGAGGCTACTGCTACACCTGACATCTATAAGAGATGGGCAGCATTCGGTATGTTCTCATCACACAGCCGTCTCCACGGAAACCAGTCTTACAGAGTGCCATGGCTTTTTGATGAAGAATCATGTGACGTTCTTAAGTTCTTTACTAATGTTAAGGGTAAGCTTATGCCTTATATCTGGGCACAGGCAATCAAGACACACAATGTAGGTGTTCCTGTAATGAGAGCTATGGTTATCGACTATGCTGATGACCCTACATGTCTTACACTTGACAGACAGTATATGTTTGGTGACAATATCCTTGTTGCACCTATCCTTAACGACGAAGGTATCGCTGAATACTACGTTCCTGAAGGAAAGTGGACAGATATCATCACAGGTAAGGTTGTTGAAGGTGGTAAGTGGTTCAAGCATAAGTGTAGCTATTTTGAAATTCCTGCACTTGCTAAGCCAAATTCAATTATCCCTTATGGTAACTTTGTTCGTGATATTGAATACGACTACCTTAACGGTACAGAATTCAAGATTTATGAGCTTGAAGACGGCAAGACAGCTACATGCCCTGTATACGATAAGGAAGCTAACAAGATTTTTGAACTTACAGCTACAAGAAACGGAAACAAGATTGAATGTGCTTATACTGAAACAAATGCTACATTTAAGATTTCTGTTGCAAATACTGATAAGTCAATCGAAATCACACCAACATACAGCGGTAAGGTAATTATCGAACTTTAATAAAAATAAAATCCGAAGGTTTTAAAGCCTTCGGATTTTTTGTTAGTCGTTTTTAAGTGTTCCCTGTGAAAGTCCCTTGAGATATGCGTTAATAAAACCGTCAATGTCGCCGTCCATAACAGCAGAAACATTTCCTTGTTCATAGCCTGTTCTGTGGTCTTTGACGAGCGTATAAGGCATAAATACATAAGAACGTATCTGTGAACCCCATGCAATTTCCTTGTGAACACCCTTGATGTCGTCGATTTTTTCAAGATGCTCACGCTCTTTAATTTCAATGAGCTTTGATTTAAGCATCTTCATAGCGTAGTCCTTGTTCTGGAACTGTGAACGCTGTGTCTGACAGGCACATACAATTCCTGTCGGCAGGTGAGTAATTCTTACAGCTGATGAAGTTTTGTTGATGTGCTGACCACCTGCACCACTTGCACGGTATGTGTCAACCTGCAAATCTTCGGGACGGATTTCAATGTCAACGTCAGCAGAAATTTCAGGTGTTACGTCAACAGCAGAAAATGATGTGTGTCTGCTTCCTGAACTGTCAAAAGGTGAAATTCTTACAAGTCGGTGAATACCTGCCTCACTCTTTAAATATCCGTATGCGTTTTCACCCTCAAACATAACAACAGCATTCTTGAATCCTGCGTCGTTACCTTCAAGAATGTCCATTACGCTGACTTTAAGACCTTTCTTTTCGCCCCAGCGGGTATACATTCTAAAAAGCATTTCTGTCCAGTCCTGCGCCTCTGTACCACCAGCCCCGGCGTGAAATGTAACAATAGCGTTTAAATTGTCGTATTCACCACTTAAAAGGGTAGTGAGAGTGAGATTGTCGATTTCGCCCTTGATACGCTCTGTTTCTGACTTGATTTCTTCAATCATATCAGCGTCGTCTTCTTCCTCAGCAAGCTCAATCATAACAAGCGTGTCCTCAAGACTGTTTACAAGTTTTTCGTACTTGTCAACGGTGTTTTCAAGGCTTCTCATCTTCTGAGTAACCTTCTGTGAGTTTTCAGCGTCATTCCAGAAATCAGGCAAAGCCGACATCTGATGAAGCTCCTCAACCTCTTCTTTAACGTGTTTGATGTTTAAAACGTTGTATAATTCCTCAATCTGTGGTCTTAAATTTTCAAGTTCAATTCTGAAATCATCAAGTATTACCATAATTCTATCACAATTACTCCTTATCATATTATTACCATTATACTCTTTTTCTTGCGTTTTGTAAAGAAATTTTATAAAAGTATTTTACTTTTTGGAAAATGTGTGTTATAATATTAAAGTTAAGTAATTTTTTTGACCTGAAAGGATGAAAATTATATATGGCAGATTTTACAGGAGCTAAATGCGAATATTGTAAAAAGATATTCACTTCAACTGATGATGTTGTTGTTTGCCCTGACTGTGGTACTCCTTATCATAGGGAATGCTACATCGAGGCAGGGGAATGTATAAATTATGAGCTTCACGAAAAGGGAGGCGACTGGGAACAGTTTTATGGCGACAGAGTTGACTTTGAAAGCAAAGAAGATGCACCGTCTGAAATCAGATGCCCTCGCTGTGGAACTTCAAA
>JAFTNX010000074.1 GCA_017451665.1 Oscillospiraceae bacterium
TAAAGCGTGAATACGCACAACAGAAAATTTATCCCGATATGTATGATATTTTCAACGCACTGAAATTCACACCTTTTAATAAAGTAAAGGTTGTGATTATCGGTCAGGACCCATACCACCAGCCGGGACAGGCACACGGACTTTGCTTTTCTGTAAAGAAAGGTGTGGCTGTGCCTCCGTCGCTTATGAATATTTATAAGGAAATTCACGCTGATTTACAGCTTCCTATACCAACACACGGCGAGCTTACAAGCTGGGCGCATCAGGGTGTTCTGATGTTAAACAACGTTCTGACAGTAAGGGACAGCCAGCCTAATTCTCACAAAAATATCGGTTGGGAAATTTTTACCGATAAAATTATCGAGATTTTAAACACCAGAGAAAAGCCTGTTGTGTTTATGCTTTGGGGTGCAAACGCACGAAAAAAAGCAGAGCTTATCACAAACCCTGCTCATTTAAAGCTTACTGCTGCCCACCCAAGCCCTTTGTCAGCATACAACGGATTTTTCGGTTGCAAGCATTTTTCAAAGGCAAACAAATTCCTTTCCGACAACGGAATGAAACCTATCGACTGGAGTATCGAAACCCTAACGGTTTCACCGACCTCGCCTTTTTAAAAATTTGAGATAACAGTCACTTTTGAGTGACGGCGGTCATCATCTCGCTTAACGCTCGATTTATAAAGCAAATACAAATAATAAAACTCACTATCAAATAATGATAGTGAGTTTTTTGCTATCTTAAGTATGCCTGAAGTCTGTCAATTTCCTCTTTTGAGGTTTCCGAATATTCAGTAAGCGGGAATTTAATTCCCAAGTTTTCATACTTCACAACACAGAGCTTTCTGAAAGGCAGAAGCTCAATTTTTGTAATGTTGGGGTTGTTATTCTTGATAATTCTCAGCTTTCTGATGTTTTCATAGTTGTCGTTTATGTCAGGCACAATAACCTGTCTTATCCATGTAGCCACATTCATCTGTTTGAGTTTATCAAGAAAAGTCATTACCGGTTCCATTTTCCAGCCTATGTATTTTTCATAATAAGCAGCGTTTGTCATTTTCACGTCAAGAAGGCACAAATCTGTTACTTCAAGAAGCTTTTTAATTTTAGGCGACCACATTCCCCCGCTTGTATCAAGACAGGTGTGTATTCCGTTTTCTTTGCACAATGTAAAAAGCTCAGTTACAAATTCAGCCTGAATGAGAGGTTCACCACCCGAAACAGTAATTCCCCCTGTGTCCCCAAAATACGCCTTGTATCTTAAAACCTTCTGAAAAATATCCTCAGCTGAATATTCCATACCCTGATTAAAATCCCATGTATCAGGATTGTGGCAATAAGCACAACGCAAAGGACAGCCCTGCATAAACAGCACAAATCTTACGCCCGGTCCGTCGAGTGTACCAAGAGTCTGAATAGAATTTATTCTGCCTATCATAAAAACCGTCCTTTCCGTAGATTTTAAATAGAATTACATTGCCTGGTGGAATGTTCTGGAAATAACTTCCTTCTGCTGTTCCTTTGAAAGCTTGTGGAAGTTAACAGCATATCCTGAAACTCTGATTGTGAGGTTAGGATAAGCTGACGGGTCGTTGTAAGCCTCAATAAGCTTTTCCTTGTTAAGAACGTTAACGTTTATGTGGTGTGCCATCTGTGAAAAATATCCGTCAAGAATTGTAACAAGGTTTACTGTTCTTTCGTCGTCAGTTTTTCCAAGAGTGTCAGGCACGATTGAGAATGTGTTTGAAATACCGTCACGGCAGTTTGCGTAAGGGAGTTTTGCAAGAGAATTAAGTGATGCAAGAGCACCGTTTGTTTCTCTGTTGTGCATTGGGTTAGCACCAGGTGCAAATGCCTCGCCCTTCTTTCTGCCGTCAGGAGTTGAGCCTGTTTTCTTTCCGTAAACTACATTTGAAGTAATTGTAAGTGCAGAAAGTGTATGAGTTGCATTTCTGTAAGTAGGTGTCTTACAAAGCTCGCCGTGTACTCTCTTCAAGAGCATAACAGCAATATCGTCAACTCTGTCGTCGTCGTTTCCGAACTTAGGGAAATCTCCTGTTGTTTCAAAATCAACGATAAATCCGTTTTCGTTTCTTACAGTCTTTACGTCAGCAAACTTAAATGCGCTCATAGAGTCAGCCATAACAGAAAGACCTGCTACACCAAACGCCATAAGTCTTTCAACAGCTGTATCGTGAAGAGCCATCTGTGTCTTTTCATAAGCGTATTTATCGTGCATATAGTGAATAACGTTCATTGTATTCACATAGAGGTTACACAGCCATTCAAGATAGATTTCAACTCTTTCCCATACCTTGTCGTATGTAAGCTCAGCATCAGTAAGAGGTTCCATCTGTGGACCGATATGTGCATCAAAAACATTGTCATAGCCACCGTTAAGTGCCAGAAGCATAAGCTTCGGAAGATTGAATCTTGCACCAAAGAACTGCATCTGCTTGCCGATTTTCATAGCTGATACACAGCATGCAATTCCATAATCGTCACCATAAAGTGGTCTCATAAGGTCGTCATTTTCATACTGGATTGAGTCAGTATCAATAGAAACCTTTGCACAGAATTTCTTAAAGCCTTCAGGAAGCTTTTCACTCCACAGAACTGTAAGGTTTGGTTCTGGTGCAGAGCCAAGATTATAAAGAGTATTGAGCATTCTGAAAGATGTCTTTGAAACAAGAGTTCTTCCGTCTTCACCCATACCACCAACGCTTTCTGTAATCCACATAGGGTCTCCACCAAAAAGCTCGTTGTATTCAGGAGTTCTTAAATGTCTTGCCATTCTCAGCTTCATAACAAAATCGTCAATAATTTCCTGAGCGCCCTGTTCATCAAGAACACCATTCTTAATATCTCTTTCAAAATAAATGTCAAAGAATGTTCCTACTCTACCCAGAGACATAGCAGCACCATTCTGTTCCTTGTTTGTAGCAAGGTATGCAAAATAAGTCCACTGAACAGCTTCTTTTGCATTTTTAGCAGGCTGTGAAATATCATAGCCATACATTTCAGCCATTTTCTTTGTAAGCTTCAAAAAGTTAATCTGCTGATAAAGTTCTTCTGAAAGTCTGATGTTTTCAGTATCCATAAGGTTCTTGCCGATGTTTTTCTTGTCCTGTGACTTCATCTCAATAAGCTTATCAATACCATAAAGTGCAACTCGTCTGTAATCCCCGATAATTCTTCCTCTGCCGTAAGCGTCAGGAAGACCAGTGATAATTCCACAGTGACGTGCAGCCTTCATTTCGTCTGTATAAACTCTGAAAACACCGTCATTATGAGTTGTTCTGTATGTAAAGTAATCTTCGATTTCCTGTCCGAGATGTCTGCCATAAGCTTCGCAGGCACTTCTTGCCATACGGATACCACCAAATGGGTTTACACCTCTTTTAAGTGGTGAATCTGTCTGTAAACCTACAATAAGCTCGTTATCCTTGTCAAGATAACCTGGCGCATAATTACAAAGAGAAGAAACAGTTGAAGTATCAATATCAAGCACGCCGTTGTTTTCCATTTCAGCCTTTAAAAGAACGTTGAGCTTTTCCATAAGCTTAGTTGTTCTTTCAGTAGGGCCACACAAAAATTCAGCGTCCCCTTCGTATGCCTTGTAGTTTTTCTGAATAAAATCTCTTACATTGATTTCATCCTGCCACAAGCCACCTTCAAATCCGTTCCACTGCTCGAAATAATTGCTCATATAAAATCCTTCCTTTCTCGATTATCCGTCGTAAGCTGTCCTATAAAAAACAAAAAGACAGCCCACAAAAACGGACTGCCCAGACGGTCGGCATAATACATTAAAGTGTACCGCACTGTGTTAACTCACATTTCCGTCAGCGATACCGCTTTTATCCCATACACTTAGTATAAACTACCCGTCGACTTTTGTCAATCGTCAAACATCATAAAACTTATTAAGGCAAACTGAACTTTTTTAAATATCTTTTTAATATTTAATTTTTACCCGTAAATCCACTATTTTGTTAAATTGTTTTTTCGTCAAAAAAAGCAGTTTAAATTTGTGCAAGCCTACAAAATATACAAAAATCCTTGAAAATAATGGTTTCGGGTTGTATAATAATATTAAGTATTATTGCTATTTGAAAGAGGTGAAAATCTTGGAAAACAGTATCGGAAATATAAATCAGGTTAAATATGGAAAAATCAGAGTTGATATTGACGATAAGCTTCGCATTATAAGTGCATCAAGGGGTTTCTATGAGCTTTCGGGATTTTCATACAACGACGTTCAGGGAAATCTCAGCTTAAAGGACTTGTTCAAGGGCGATAATGATGCCACAAACAAATTCTTTAAAGCTGTTATGAGAAACCTTGAAAAGAGATGCGAAAGCTTTCTTTCTCACGGAATTTTTAACAGCGAAGGCGTAAAGATTTTCGTTGAAAGCTATGCTACTCTTGAATACGACCAGAATACAGGTCACAACATTTTAAATATTATGCTTTCTGACGTTTCTGAACACAGACGACTTGACGCACAGATTAAAATGCAGAATGCACGATATAAGATTATTGAAGAAACTACCGACGAAATCTATTTTGACTATGACGTTAAAAATGATATAATGCATCTTCCTAAGAAGTATTTTGATGAGGTTTCAAAGAAATATAATCTTGCAAAATACTGGAGAAACGATTCCCCACGTCAGAATGTTCACCCTGACGACTACGATAATTATAAGGAAAAATGGGAAAGATGCCTTAAAAATCAGGAGTCATGCGTAATTGAATTCAGAACAAAAACTTTTACAGCTGACGGTAGCTACGAGTGGTACAGACTTCCTCTGTCGTCAATTACCGACGAGACAGGAAAGGTTGTTTCTGCTTTTGGCAGAATGTACCCTATAAACCACGAAAAACAGCTTAGTGAAAAAATCAATACCGACAAGCAGGTTATTGAAAAGCTGTCAACAACAGACCACCTTACAGGGCTTTATAACAGAAATACCTTTAAACAAAAGGCTTCTGAAAAGCTGGCTGAATATAACGAAAAGCGTAGCTATGCCGTTATTTATTCGGATATCAACGACTTCTCATATATCAACGATAACTTCGGCTATGATGAAGGAAACAAGGTTCTTTGTGAATTCGCAAGACTTATTGAGGGCAACAGCCCTGACGTCATTTCATGCAGAATTTATTCAGACTACTTCCTTACATTCCTTATCTGTGATAATCAGGACGAAATCATTAGCGCTGCCACAAAGGTAAATGATATTTTCACAAATTCCCTTAAAGGAAAATACCCTGCAAGTGACATTCACGTTTCAACAGGTGTGTATTTCTTTAACAAAAACGGAAACCGTGATATTACTATCGCTATCGACAACGCTAACCTTGCACGTCGTTCCGTTAAGGGCAGTAAAGACGTGCCTTGTGGGATTTATTCCGAATCTTTAAGAAGAAAAAGAAGTCACGACCAGACAATTGCAAGTGAACTTCATTCTGCTATCGAAAACGGATATATTGAAACCTTTTTACAGCCGAAATTCTCACTTACAACAAGAGAAATTATCGGTGCTGAGGCGCTTGCAAGATGGCGTAATTACGACGGTACATACAAACTGCCTTTTGAATTTATCGACGTTCTTGAAAAGGTAGGATATATCGTTGAGCTCGACTACTGCATTTATGAAACAGTTTTAAAAACTATGAAAAAGTGGAAGGAACAAGGCAAAAAGCTGTTCCCTGTTTCAGTTAACTTCTCACGACTCCACACACTCAAGGATGACTTTGTTGAAAACATCATTGAGATGGCTGACAACTACGGAGTTGACAAGGAACTGATTGAAATTGAGGTTACTGAAAGTGCTTTTGCTGCCGACTCAAAGACAATGTCACAGAATTTAGCAAAGCTCCGTGAGGCAGGCTTTAAGATTGACATTGACGACTTCGGAATCGGCTACTCTTCACTTTCAATGCTTATGACTGCACCGATTGACACTGTTAAGGTCGATAAACTGTTTATCGACAACATTGTTCATTCAGAGCTTGAGCGTGAATACGTTAAGCAGATTTGTATTCTTATCGCAACCACCAAGAAAAACGTTGTTTTTGAAGGTGTTGAAACCGAAGAACAGGCTGCATTTTTAAGCGACTGGGGATTTTCAATCGCACAAGGCTGGCTGTTTGACAAGGCCCTCGCAATCGAAGCCTTTGAGAAAAAGTATATGTAAAAAAAGTCCAATACTTAGGGCGAGTTGTCATAGAGAAGTATTACACGGACCTATTGAGGAAAACCCTTTTGAAAAAGGGTTATTCCTCAAACTCCTTTCCTAAAACTTTCAATTTAAAATCCCATATAGGACAATATATCCTATATGGGATTTTATACTAAAAGTCTTTGGAAGGGGGGCTTGGGGGGACAACCTTTCTTCAGAAAGGTTTCATCCCGATAAGTTCATATAATATACTTTTTTATAACAATCCGCCTTAAGGATTGGACTTTTATTAATCATCAACTGCATTTGTGTATTTTTTTCCACATTCCGGGCAACGCACCGAGTATTCATTTTCATAGTGGGTTAAAAACAAAAGCTTAAACCATTCTCTTTTGAATTTGTGGCCACATACCGGGCAGACAAAAGTCTTTTTTGAAAGTGAAATTCCGTTTGCTGCAAGTGCAACAGCCACAGCTATAAACAAAATTAAAAGTACAATTAAAATCTGCATAATGTCCTCCTGTCAAAAAAGCGATTCACAAGGAATCGCTTTTATTGTTTAAACTTTTCTTAACTGCTGTGCGATAAGAGTTACAACAATCCAAACAAGATTGTAACAAAGCACAACCGATGATGTAAGCTGACTGTATGAGCCTAAAAGCGCCATAATAAGTGCAATTACAGCTCCAAGAATAGCCGACGCCATCTGAATTGTAATGCCCACAAGTGAAAGCATCTGAATTCTCTTTGCGCCTGTGATGAGCATTGCAAGACTCTGGAATTTTCCCGAGCAAAGCATTGACGCTGACATTTTAGGTACATAAGAGGTCTGCTTGTCGTATTCCTTGTAATCTCTGAAAGGCAACAGCTTGAACAAATCAGCGTTTACTCTGAATGTTTCAGCAAGGAATTTAAGTGAAATAAATGAGTCAACAGAACGAAGAATAACTGTCATATTCTGCTTTTCAAGTTCTCTCAACCACTTTGAAACATTAGCAGAGCCTTTTGCCCTTACAACGAAAAGTGCAGATACAACGCCAGAAATTGAAAGATAAATAACAAGGTTGCCCTTTGCGTATTCTCTTTCCTTTGCAACTGACGGAATACCCTCGATTGAGTGATTTTCCATAAGCTCTCTTGTTCCAAGAAGAACTCTCTTGTTTTCAATCCAGCCCGAAAGTCCCAGACCGTCTTCGTAAATATAGCTTTCAACAGGATAAAGCATTTCTGTCTTACCCTTTAAAATCTTGTAGAATGTAGGTTTTAAAACGCTTCCTGCCTGACAAGCAAGGCTTCCTGCAAGGAGAATACATTCCTCAATGATTGTTGTAGACATTGTCTTTAAGTTTACAAGCTCAACGCTTCCCTCAGGGAAAAGCTGTTCAACGCCCACAAGAACAGAGTTTGTATCAGCAAAATCATCAACGCTTGAATATCCAAGCATAACGCCTGATGACTGGAGATACTTCTTTGAAGCTCTTGCAAGAGGAACATTTACAACAAGCATAAGTGCGATTGCTGAACAAAGTGAAAGTGTTCCCGAAAGAATTGAAAATCCGCTTACAAGTGTAGCAGTTGTTCCTGATGCATTCTTATCGAGAAGTGCTCCGATAACAGCGATAAGCACGCTTCCGATAAGCATAAATGGTGCAAACTTTATGCTGTAACTGTCAGTTATGTCAGCTGAATATGAATTCTTGAGAAAGTCCTTTACAAATTCAGTCTTTTTCATTGTAGCAAGGCAAGGATACTCATTGATAGCACCGTTTGTAAATTTAAGTGCAGTTTCCTCATCCTCAATCATAGTAACAGCATACTTATCATAATCTCCCGAAACATACTTGAAGTTTCTTTCTGTTCTGCTCATTAAAAGCAGTTTTCCGAGAGTGTTTATAAGCAGACTTAAAATTGCAGCTGCGATATAAAGGTGGAAATTACTACCTCTTGCCAAATCGTCGTCAACAAGAAGTACAATTCCCGAAATAACCGACGCAGTAATTGCAAGCACAGAAATAGTGTCGCTGTCAGCCTTTAATGTAAAGAGGTTTTTAATTCCCGAGAAAATTACATTATAAGCAACAAAGCAAGCTATAAGTCCCATAAGTGTAAGTGTAAATGCAAATCCACCAGGGCTTGTATTTCTGTCAAAAATCTTGATAATCGGCAGGTCAAAGTCGTTACAGATTGAAATATAAGATGCCACAAGACCTGTAATCAGAAGCACAACAAATCTTACAAAAAGATTGTTTTTAAGCTGTGCGATTTCTTCAGCAACCTCATCTGTTTCGTCAAAGCTGTCGTAATCCCCTGTGCTTTCCTCAGGCTTTTCTGCATTTTCTTCAGCAGTAGCCTTTTCCTTCAGAACAAACTGGTCAATCTTCTTCTGACGCTGTTTTGCAAGCTCTTCATCAGAAAGCTCTGGTTTCTTTTCTTCGATAGGCTTGATAACCTCCATCTGTGAGGTTTCAGGAATAATTTTTCCTGTAAGCTCCATCTTGATTTCCTCAGGCTTAGGACGATTAACAGGAACAACCTCTGTATCCTCTTCCTCATCCTCGGTGATACCTGCTCTCTGTTTCTTGAGCTTTACCACCTTTTCAATAATAGCTGTGTTGCCAAGCTTTTTAGGCTGAACTTCTTCAGACGGTTCATCCGGAATAACAGCCATTGTTTCCTGAACTTCTTCCTCAGGCTCGTCCTCCTCGATACCCACAACAGCTCTTTCAATAAGCTGTGTAACGGAAATATCCTTTACAGGAGACTCTTTTTCCTCCTCAGGAATAATAGTTTCCTCAACACCATGAGCCTTCACTCCCAGCTTAACGTGCAAGCCGATAGTTTCCTCAGTGGCATGAGTTTTAACAGGAACGCTTTCAACAACAGGCACTTCCGGAGCAACAACAGGAATTTCCGACGTATCAGGAATTATCTTCTGGCTGAGAGGCTTTACCTCCGGCTCTTCGATAACTGTTTTCCCTGCGTATTCCTCCAGAATATCATCAATTGAAAAATCATCTGCCATTCTTTCTCATTCCCTTCATTTGAAAGATATATATAACTTTAAAAGTAAAATCTACTTTTAATTACCCCTTTTTTAAATCTCTCTGACGAACAACCTCGTACATAAAGATTCCCCCGGCAACCGACGCATTGAGCGAAGTAATCTGACCTTTAAGCGGAAGTCTCAAAAGATAATCGCATTTATCCTTGATAAGTCTGCCCATTCCAAAGCCTTCGCTACCGATTACAATACCGACGCCTCCCGAAAAATCAACCTCGGTATAATCGCTTCCCGACGCATCTGTGCCATAAATCCAGACACCGTTTTCTTTTAAATAGTCAATTGTCTGTGCAATATTTGAAACCCTCGCAACAGGAACAACGCTTGCTGCCCCTGCCGAAGTTTTGAATACCGTAATGTTAAGTGAAGCACTTCTTCTCTTTGGAATAATTACCCCGTGAGCACCTGCACATTCAGCAGTACGGATAATCGCTCCAAGATTGTGTGGGTCTTCAATTTCATCACAGATTATAATAAAAGGTTCTTCGCCCTTGTTTTTTGCAATTTCAAGAATTTCCTCAGGAGTTTTGTATTCAGCACAAGCACCAGTTGCGCAAACCCCCTGATGCACTCCCCCTCTGCTCATAGCATCGAGCTTCTGTGGAGTAACCGACTTAATAACAATTCCCTTTTCCTTAGCAAGCTTGATAATCTGAACAATTGAGCCGCCTGCATTATCATCAACAAAAACCTTGTCAATCTGCTTGTCAGATTTCAGCGCCTCCAGAACAGGATTTCGACCAATGATAAGGTTAGAAAGATACTCATCATCTTCCTCGTCGTTTTTGTATCCTCTGTCCCTCACTCTTGCAGGTTTTTCATTCTTAAAATTTCTTCTGTCAGAGCGATGGTCATCTCTGTTGAAATTATTTTTCTTGTTATTTTTGAAATCACGCATAAAAGAGTAACCCTTTCACCAAAAACCCTATTTTTGTCAAAAGACAATACTACGGGAATATACTACATTATTATAACACAAAAACTCCCAAAAGCCAATAGGTTTTGAGAGTTTTTCGACATATTCTACAAAAAAAGTTCTATAATATAAGCACAACTGCCAATAAACCAAGCAAACCCGACCCCAAAAACGCAAGAATTACAAATAAATCCCTTAATTTAAACCTTGTTCGCCTGCGTTTTGGCGTACTTTCACCCATCAGACTGCTGTAATATTCGTAAATTTCAGCTCCCAGATGGGCAACAGGCACATATCCGTTGTCGCTTTTTATGAATAACAAAATCTTTTCAAAATGTTCACTATTCGGACATTTGATTTCAATGATTTGTTTATTTATACCCTTCAACATTTTTCTTTCAACCTTTCAATTACCATATTTTTACTTATATGGGTATTATTGTCAAAATGTATAGGAATTATACCATTTCGATACACAATAATGTTGAAAACTGTGTTGAAAACTTTGAAAAGTCATTTGAAAAAGTTGAAAACCCTGTTGAAAACGTTGAAAACTTCGTTAAAAATAAGGGGTTTTTAAGCTTGTCAAAATGTTGAAAAGTCCTTTGAATGTAAATTGTTACATAAATCACGATAAATTCTGTGAATAATATGTTAATAAAAACGTATTTTTTAAACTTAACTTTTTAAAGCCCTATTCTATGGGTTTTAAGAGGATTTTTTTAGTTTTGACGACATTTTCTGATATTTTTTTGCTAACGGCGTTACATTTCTCAGTTGTAAAAAGAAACAGCCAAAATAGGCACTTAAAAATAGACCTGTCCAAAAAAATCACCCGTTATACAAAAATGTATAACTTTCTATCTTGTTGTAAGAAATCTGATTGACCTTTCGATTGAGTCCTTTGAATTTTTCCAGTCAGCGTCCTTGCCACCGTTACGATAATCATACATCTTACAGTAATGGCTTACGTCCTCAATGAGAGTTTCAAGCTGTTTTTTTACAAGGGCGTTGCAGTCATTCACAAACTGCGACTGATACTTCTTGTCAATCTCCTCAAGTCTTCCCACAAGAAGCTCATAATGGTGAAGACAAAGCATTTCCTGTTCAGCAAAAAGCTCACGGAATTCCTTCTCCTTGCCGTAAAGCTCAAAGAAAGTCACCATAAGTCTTGACATTCCCCACTCGATTTTTGAACACACAAAGCAGTCCTGATTTATCTGTGAAACCTTTTTCTGCTTTGCAGTTTTGCCTTCAAATAAAGACTTCTTGTTAAAAATTTCCTTGTCAAGCTCCATAAGATGTGTCTGTAACATCAAAGCCAGCGAAAGTCTGTTTTTCTGCTTTAACATAAAGTCAAAATGAGTTTTACAAAAGCCCAGCTTGTTTGTTTCAATTCTTACATCAGGCTCCATCATTGCAGCACCCATTATGTACTCGATTGTTCTGCTTTCAAGCATATCTCTCATTCTACAAATCGGGCAGCCACACTTCGGCTCAAAAATTTCGTTAACCGGAATGGTCAGAATACTTTCTCTCATAAAAACCTCCAAAAAAATAGTGGAATTTTTCTCTTAAATATAGTATAATGGTTTTATGAGAATTTTTCAAGTCTTTTAAGGAAGGTTTCTTTGTATGAAATACATTTACAAAAACAACAATATATATCTTTCACAGCCTGATTTTGACCTTGACGAAACCCTTGACTGCGGACAGGCTTTCAGATGGGAAAAAACTGACGAAAATACCTATAAAGGTTTTTACCTTGACACCCCACTGACCATTTCAAAAGAGGGGGAAAACTTCGTTTTTCACGATACAGACGAAGAAACCTTTATAAAAGTATGGGCAGAATATTTTGACTTATACACCGACTATGGCGAGCTAAAAAAACGCTTTTCAAAGGATAAAACTATGAAAAAAGCCTGCGAATTTGCCAAAGGAATACGCCTTCTGAAGCAGGATAAGTGGGAGGCACTTTGTTCCTTTATAATTTCACAAAACAACAATATTCCACGAATTAAGGGGATAATATCACGCCTTTGTGAACATTATGGAGGCTTTCCTACATACTCACAGCTTGCTAAGGAAACCCCTGAGAGTCTTTCCTTTTTAAGGGCAGGTTTTCGTGCAAAGTATCTTGTTGACGCTGCTGTAAAGCTTGAAAACGGCGAGCTTTCACTTGAAGAAATTTCAAATTCCGATATTGAAACTGCAAGAAAATCCCTTATGACAATCAAGGGTGTAGGCCCTAAAGTAGCCGAGTGTGCTTTGCTTTATGGAATGTATCGTATTGAGGCATTCCCTGTTGATGTGTGGATTAAAAGAGTTATGGAAAACTACTACCCTGATGGACTTCCTGAATGTGTAAAGGGCGCTGAAGGCATCGCACAGCAGTATCTTTTTCATTATATAAGAAATCTGTAATCTTTGATATTCAGCATTTTATTTTAAATTCATCGCCGAAAGGCGATACATCAATTGACAATTGTCAATTGAATTTACTGTTGACAACTTCAAATCATTGTGCTATAATATGCAGGTAGCTACAATTTGTAAGAAAATTTTCTGAAAATTAAATACGGGGAGCTGATAAATCGGCTGAGAGGGAATTGTGAATTCCGACCCTGCAAAAATAATTTTGCGAACCTGATTCGGATAATGCCGACGTAGGAAAACTTATTGGGATAGGCTCGTATGTATGCCTGTCCTTTTTTGTTTTCTGTTTAAAATTAACAGAAAGGATTTTTAAAATGAAAAACAAAAAATTAACCATTCTTGTTGAGGGGGCTATTATGGTTGCTCTCGCAACTGTACTTAGCTACATTCGTGTGTATAAGCTTCCGTGGGGTGGCTCAATCACCCTGCTTTCTATGCTTCCGATAGTGCTTTTCTCCATTAAGCGTGGAGTAAAATACGGTTTTGCCGTGTCCTTTGTATTCTCCCTTGTTCAGCTTTTACAGGGAATTATCGACGGACTTTTCGGCTGGGGACTCACTTCCGGAATGCTTATCGCCTGTATCCTGTTTGACTATCTTGTTGCATTTACTGTGCTTGGAATTGCAGGAATTTTCAGAAAGCAAGGCGTCACAGGCTGGATTTGTGGAATTGTAATTGCACTGCTTTTAAGATATGCCTGCCACTTTACAACAGGCGTTGTTATCTGGAAGTCTGTGGGTGCTTTGTGGGACGGATTTTCCACAGACAATTTCTGGCTTTACAGCCTGCTTTATAACGGCTCGTATATGCTCCCTGAAATCATCTTTACAACAATCGGAGCTGTGCTTATGTTAAAGCTTCCACAGGTTAAAAAACTCGTTTCACCTGTTGATGAATAACTAAAACAAAAAGGACTGATTTTTTCATCAGTCCTTTTCGCTTTTTTTAGAAGGTATATTATTATAAGTAATTTTTCAGTTCATCAATAACGCCCTTTAAGTGGTCGTCTGTAATTCCAAAAACCATTCTCTTATAGTTCCACGCAGCTCTTCCTATACCGTATTTAGTAAACACAGTGTTCATATCTTTGTACCAGTTTACAGTATCCTCAGGACTTGCGTTACAAATTACGCCGTATTCCCCACAATAAAGTGGCACATCTCTTTCTTCTGAAATCCTTACAGCGTCCTTGAACATATTCTCAATAACCTCAAGCCCTGTAAGGTCTTTTGGCAGATTCATAAAGAACCATGAGTATGCCCCGTCAAGCTGTGTGTCAGAAACCTCAAGATATTCCCCTGCTGTGAGAGGATAAGGAATTCTGAAATCATTAGGCATTGATTTTTCCCACATAGCACCCTGATGTGTAAAAATATGTGGCTCATAATAATGGAATGAATACACAATCCTGTCGTCAGGTGGTGTCAAAAGCTCGCTCAACGAATAAATATGGTTATATCTTGTTCCACCAATTAAAATCCAGTTTCTCGGCGCATTTTTTCTTATACGCTCAACTGCCCTCAGAGCGATGTCATTCCACTTGTCAGCTACATTTTCGTCAACTATTTCATTTAATAAATCAAACGCAATGTGGTCGTACTTCCCGTAACGTGCAGAAATCCTGTCCCACAGTGACAAAAATCTTTCCTGAAGACTCTCATCAACAAAAAATCCCGAACAGTTAATATAATCCCCGAAATTATACCCGGCTGTCTTGTGAAGGTCAATAAGTACATTGAGCCCATATTTTTTACCCCAAAAAACAGCATTGTCAATGTACTCATACCCCTCTTCGAGAGGCTCGCCTGCCTCGTTTTCAATAAGAGGATAATCAATCGGAAGCCTTACATGGTCAAGTCCCAAAGCTTTCATGGCAGCGAAATCTTCTTCGTGAATAAAACTATCCATGTGTTCCTTAGTCAGTGGACACTGGCTAAGCCAGCCTCCGATATTGACACCCTTAACGAACCCCTCAAAAACTCTCATATATACTCCTCCACATATACTCGGATAAATAAATAATACCACATTAAAAATACGATTTCTATAACAATTGTATCTAATTATACAAATTTCAAACCATTTCGGTGTTTTTGTTGCAAAAAAGGTTATAGAAAAACAGCCCCGCAGGACTGTTTATTCATAAAGAACGCTTTTTATCGGGTTTGCGTCAAGAAGCTTGTCGCTTTCCGAAAGCTCATCAAACCCCACAAGACACGGGTGCCATTTTTTATTGTCGTCACGGACTTCGCCAAAGCTGTATCCCAGCGACCTCATAAAAGCATTCCAGCGCTTGTGTTCAAGTCGCATATTCTCTTCGCAGATTTCAATGCTTTCGCCGTCACGCTTTCTCATAAGCCAGAACATCGCAGATGAAGTAGAAGTCTTGTAGTCATACTCCTTACGCCAGAAGTCTGCCTTTCCCTCGCTCCAATATCCGAATATTCTTTCTGCAACCCTTTCGACAGTCTTGTTTTTTAATACATTTTCATCATAAATACTCATAAATTCGTCATTGGAAATTAAAAACCCCTCGGGATTTATATGATTATATTTACCAAGAACTACCTGATAGCTGATTTCATCGCTGTCAGACAGATTTTGTGTGTTAATTATCTCAGGGTAATCCTCACAGAAGTCATACCACGGACCTAGTAGCTCATTTACGCATATGTAAAGTCTGTAACCTTTACGTTGTGAAACCCACACAAGAGCCTTGATAAATTCTTTGCTAATTACATCAAGTCCGTTAAACGCAATATTTATATGATTATTTTCATCAGCAAGCTTAAAAACCGAATGCTCACAAAGATATTTCAGAACAGCATATCTTATCTCGTCAACAAATCTGATTTTAAAGGCTTTTTTGTCAATGCCGTCAAGGTTTTCCTCCCTTGAAAACAAAACAATATCACCTTTATTGCCCATTTCAATTATCTTTTCCCCGTCAGAAATATTGTCGTACTCGTTATCTTTACAAAGATAAATCTCGCAGTCATTCCCACAAAAATCAGCATACCCATCACCAATAGCTGTGGTGAAAATCACGGCGTTTTCAAAAGGCTTTCTGTCACATTCAAAAAAGCATATTTTGACAGCCTCATCATTTTTCAGAATACTTTCAGCTATCATCACAGCCTTATCATTACAGCAAGAAAACAATATAATTCTTTCACTCACATTATTCACCAGCTTTTTCATCAGTGTATGTAGCCTCAAAAATCTTCTTTTTGATAATATAAAAATCGCTCAAATCGTCAGTTCTCACTGCCAGATAATCCCCGGGAACACCCACCATATAATTCTGCTTGTCCCATTTGGTATAAAGCTTTAAATTTCTTTCAATAGGCACAGCAAGGACACTTGCACCACTTTTGCTTGTGCAAGCCTTTGCGTATTCAAGAAGATTTCCCGACAGAGAATCATTACAGCCAGAACAGAGATTTATAATTCTTGGAGAATACTCAGGAGTTTCTTCAAAAACATAATTCTCATTTTCAGGGGTATATGTCTTTAAGAATTTTTCACGGTTAATCGGATAAATTCCACCTGTCTGTGAAATCATTATGTAGATGTCCTCGGAAGTTTCCACATTAAGGTCTGCCTCAAAGGTACGGATACAGATTTTGCTTCCCGAAGGCATAATATCCGTGGAAAGAGTATACCCAAGTCTTTGTGGAAGCTTAACGTAAGGCTTCATATCAAACTGTGATGCGTCAAGTGTATCAGCGTTGTAAATTTCAAATGATTCAAATGCGTTATGCACCTTGTCTTTTATAAATTCCACAATATCTGACACCTCACCCATAAGGTCGCTTTTTATAAAGCCACCCGATTTCTGATGATGACCACCACCGTTGCCAATGCCCTCAGTTATCTTCTTTGCAAGCTCGTCAGCCCTCATATCGTTAATACAGCTTCTCACCGAAAGCTTGATGCCGTGCTGTGTAGCCTGACAGCATACGATACAAATGTCAACCTCTTCAACCTGCAAAATCAAATCGCTTATAAATCCTAAAATATTAGGGTCGCAAGGTCTCGCCTGTGTAATGGCAAAACGATGCTCCTTGCAGTAGGTAACGCTGTGAAGTGCGTCACCTGCAATATCAAGCTCCTCAAGAGAAAGATTTGTGTTTCTTAAAATGTTGATTGTCATCCAGTCAAAATCAGCAAAATCCCTCAGGTCCCTGTCAGCAGGGTGACTGATTTCCGAAAAGCCGTTTGTGTCCATATATAGACCATAGTAAAGTGCAGTTGCAACATCAGCGTTTCTGTTAAAATCAATTCCCTCTTCTTCAAGCATCTTAGCAACAACAGAAGAACA
>JAFTNX010000075.1 GCA_017451665.1 Oscillospiraceae bacterium
AGCAGTATAAAGTCCGTTTTCGTCACGTTTTTCTTCAAGGTCATAACAGCCGTCGCAGGTCAGCACGATAATGGTTTTATCCATCTGAAGCTGTGTGAGGATTTTCGCCTGATTTGCCTCGTTTGTCTGAAAATCTTCAGTCATCGGTGCAGTAATAACCTGAACAAAAACCTCACCATCGCCGTTAAGGTCGTCGCAGAACTGTTCAAAATAGTCCTGAAGTTCTTCTGTTCGGAATTCAAGACCGTTATTGCAGGTAGAGAGGACATACATATCCGGCTTTGTTCGGGTAACTGTATCATAGATAATAAATCCAAGGGCGATTGCAAAAACAGTGGCAACAATCACAGGGATTTTGTAGTGATAAAAGAAGTTTGAGATTTTTTCTTTTGTTGTAAGAACACGCTCAACCTTTTCTTCTTCCTTGATAGTTTCCGACTCCTCAATGACGCCACTTTTCAGCTTCATCAGTTCAACCCTGTCCTGGGCAAGCTGTTTTCTGCGTTCTTCTTCACGCTTTCTTTCGGCATCACGCTGAGCTTTTTTATACTCCTCGGTATTCCTCATAGCGTAGGCTTTTTGTTCTTCGTAAAGTCGTCTTTCGTACGCCTCGTCATCTTCGGGAACAAAATTATTTCTATTGCTCATTTTTATTTCCTTTCAAAAATCACACTTTTTTTGCATCAGTTTTTGCCTGGAATTTTTCACTAAAAACTACAAATCTCGAATGAGTACCTTTTCCGATTTCGCCTGCTTCGTCGCTTGCAAAAACCTCAAAGTCAACCTTTCTTCCGTCCCATGCAGTAACAACAGCCTTTGCTGTAAAAGTCATACCCTCTGGTGTAGCGGAGGTATGGGCTATATTAAGTGCAGTACCAACTGAGGTTTCCCCCTCCTCAAGAAACTGTGCAAGGCAGTTTGCGGCAGCCTTTTCCATAAGCGCTGCCATAACAGGAGTAGCAAGCACTCTCAAATCTCCGCTTTCCACATTTACTGCAAGTCTTTCTTCGGTAACTGTCCACTGGCAGGTATATTCACTTCCGATAATTACGTCTTTCATTTTAAAAAAGTCCTTTCAATTTGTGGCTTGAACAGGTGCTTCGCACCAAAACCGATTTTTCAAATATGAAAAATCGGGTGGGTTTGCCCCATCGGGCAAACCGTTCAAGCCTTAGTATACTACATTTTACACAAGATTTCCATAGGTATTTTGTTAATAAAGTGAAAGTTTCGTGATTTTAAAAATAAAAAAGGGAGCAAAAGCCCCCCTTTTGGTAGTTTTAAATTAGAGAACAACGATTTCTCCCATGAGCTCGCCCTTAGCACCAACAGCGTTTGATTCGTCTGTGTCAATGTGCATAGCTCTTGCAAAGTTAGGATGTACTCTGCAAACAACGTCACCAAGAATAGCCTTTCTGCCATCTGTGTCAATCTTAACCCAAACAACCTGCTTGTCTGTTACGCCAAGCTCTTCTGCGTCAGCAGGTGTGAGGTGAATGTGTCTCTTGGCAACGATAACGCCTTCTTCGATTTCGATTTCGCCACATGGACCAACAATCTTACAACCAGCTGAACCGGCAATGTCGCCTGATTCTCTGATAGGTGCGTTAGCAAGTCCGATTGAACGAGCGTCAGTAGCTGAAAGCTCAACCTGTGTTGCAGGTCTTACAGGACCGAGAATTGAAACGTTAGGAAGTGTCTTCTTAGGTCCTACAATTGTAACTCTTTCTTCACAAGCAAACTGTCCAGGCTGTGAAAGGTCCTTCTTGTGTGTAAGTGTTGCACCCTTTCCAAAAAGAATTTCAAGGTGCTCAGCTGATACGTGAACGTGTCTTGCTGAAGTTTCAACGATAAAGTTTTTCATTTATATATCCTCCAAAAAAATAATTATCACCTATATATTTTACTACTCTTTTTCAAATTGGTCAAGTGTTTTTGCCGAATTATGTCAGTTATTCTGATAAAAACTGTCACAAAGAGTGAAAATAAGGTGAAATATTTAAAAAAGTGTTGATTTATAAGAGCATTTGTATTATAATGTTATATGTGAAATTTTGTGATTAAAGAAAGGTAAGGTAACAAAATGTCTGAGGATAATCGTTACACAAATGGCAAATCCGAAGAACTTGAATCATCGCTTGAGGATTTGCTTACACTTGCTTTTAATAAAAAGAAAGAAAAAGAAACAAAGCAGGGACTTGATGTTACTATTTCTACAGGAAGAAATATTTCTATGTCAAGACATGATGACTATGATGACCAGAGCTTTGATACATCTGCTATGAATGTTGATGATATTGTGGCTGAGGCAAATGCTTATTCTGCTTACAATGCTGTTGAGGAAGAACCAAGATACAGCGCTACTGTAAGAAGAATTGAGCCTGACGCTGAAGAAAAGGAAGCTGACCTTTTGTCTGTTTCTGACGAGGACAATATCCGTGACGAAAATATGTCAATCGAAGATATGGTTGCGCTCGCTATGATGTCCAAAAAGGGCGTTAAGAAGGGTGCAAAAAATGTGGAAAGAGTAGCTACTGAAGATGATGCAATAAGCGAAGAAGAACTTTCTGAAATGCTTAAAAGCGACGAAATGTATAACCAGCTTGTTGAACATAAGGAAAAGCCAAAAAAGAAAAAATGGTATCAGAATACTCTGCTTATCGTACTTCTTGGAATTATTGCATTTTTCCTTATTCTTATAGTTGTGGTTGTGGTTGTTTTTTATCACTATTACGGAAAAGTAAAGGACGACACAATCTATGTTCCACAGCCGGGAAAACAAAATCAGATTGCTCCTGATGACACAGTTGACGCATTTGAATACGAGGACTGGATTAAAGACCAGCTTTCGAATATTGCTGACAACACAATGTCAAACGAAAACGTAACCAACGTGCTTATTATCGCAGAGGACCTTCGTGATACAACGGGGGATTCAAGAGGAAATACCGACGTAATGATTCTTGTTTCTATAAATAAGGAAAGAGAAACCCTTACTCTTACATCATTTATGCGAGATATTTACTGCGATATTCCGGGATATTATGCTGACAGACTTAATTCAGCATACGCTAAGGGTGGCCCTGAGGTACTTATGGACACCTTGCAGAAAAACTTTGGTGTAATTGTTGACAGATACGTTCTTGTTAACTTCTACTCGTTTATCGACGTTGTTGAAGCTATCGGAGGAATTGAGGCTGACGTTACACAGGCACATATCAATGCTATGCGTGACCCTATGGCTGAACAGAACAAGATTATGGGAAAACCAAAGGGTACTGACTACCTTACAAAACCTGGACATTACAACCTTAACGGAAACCAGGCACTTGCTTATGCACGAATCCGTAAGGGCGTAGGTGACGACTTCGGAAGAACAAGCAGACAGAGAGAAGTTATCTTTACAGCACTCAACAAGGCCAAGGAACTTTCGTTTGGTGAAATCAAAGAGCTTGTTGACAATATTCTTGACAAGAACATGGTTAAAACAAACCTTACAGAGGGCGAAATTGCATCACTTCTCATTAACTGCTTTGAGTATATGGATTACAAACAGCAACAGCTTCAGGTTCCTGACAACAGCACATGGACTGGTGTAAGAATCAGAGGTATGGAAGTTCTTTCGATTAACTTCCTTAAAAATGCAAAAATCATTCAGGAAACAATTTACGGAGAATCAAATATCGACCTTGGTGAAAACGGTGGCGAATTTGTAAACACTTACACCCCACCTGTAACAACTAATCCACCGATTACAACAACTCCACCTGAAACTACAACTACCCCACCAACGGATACAACAACTGTTCCGACGGTTACAACTCCACCGACGGATACATCAGATACAATTTCAGGTGAAACAACTACAACACCTGAGATTTCTGACACAGGAAGCGATTCATCATCAAGTGACACATCAAGTGATGTTTCAAGCGATTCGGGAGCTGTTACAACAACTCCACCTGTCGACACAACAACCACTCCGACGGTGACTGCTCCACCTGAAAGCTCATCGGAGCAGGGCACAACTACGGTAGCACCTACTAACCCTACCGATACCCCTGCACCTGTTGAAAATGCAGCATAAATCCCGTAATCATGAGGGTAAGTAGTCATACAGAAGTATATTATATGAATTTATCGGGGAGAAACCTTTCTGAAGAAAGGTTGTCCCCCGAACCCCTTTCCAAAGACTTTTAACGTAAAATCCCATATAGGGTTTGAACCCTATATGGGATTTTAAATTGAAAGTTTTAGGAAAAGAGTTTGAGAAATAACCCTTTTTCAAAAGGGTTTTTCTCAATAAGTCCGTGTAATACT
>JAFTNX010000076.1 GCA_017451665.1 Oscillospiraceae bacterium
GGTACTGATTTGCACTGGTTTGAACGACAAGGCGTACTTGATATTCCAAACAGGACAGCTAAATCATTATTTGATATGGCGTTTTCACTTTACAAGAAAAATTCTGACGGAAGTCCTATAAGAAGTCTTAGCGTAAGGGCAAGCAAGCTTGAACCGTCAGATTACATTCAACTGTCGCTTCTGCCTGAAATGGCTATGCTTGAAAAAGAGGAGGAGCTTGACACAACCATCGACAACATAAGAGAGCGTTTCGGAAGAAACTCCATAACAAGAGGGCTTATTATGACTGACCGACAGCTTTCGGATTTTGAGCCGGGAGCAATATGCTCACTTCCCTATTCAAATAATTAAATTCAAGGTACTTGAACATTTGATGGAAATATGTTACAATGTGCATAATATGACACTTGACGACAAAGGGGTGGAATTTTATGGACATCGGCTCAATAGGATTTAATCATTCGCACGGAACTGAATTTATGATGGACAGACCTGAAGGGCCTGGTTGCTGGTTGTTTTTGCTTATTAAAACTACTGCGAGATTTTTTATAAACGGTGTTGAACACCACGCAAAAGCTAATTCCTGCATACTTATTTCGCCACATACAGCTATAAAATATATGGCACTTGACAAGCACTACACAGATGACTGGTTTTACTTCTGGAAGGGCGATATGAAGGAGGAGGAATATTTTAAAAGTCTTGACATTCCGATAAATGAAATTGTTTATCTTGGGAATATCGAGGAGCTTTCACAGATTATGCACATAATGACCTATGAGCATTATTCTGTTGACAGGCATCACAAGGAAATTGAAGATTTATACACGGAAATACTCTTTAAAAAAATCAGCAGAATTATTCAGACCACCTCCTACGTTTCTTCAAAATCATTTATCGAGAAAAATGCTGCACTTACTCACATCAGAACGCAGATTTACACTATGCCTGAAAGTGTGGAAAATATTGATACTCTTGCAAAACACGCTGGTATGAGTCGCTCAGGTTTTCAGCATTTATACAAGAAAATGTTTGGAGTAAGCGTTATTGCTGATGTAATCAAAGGACGCATTGACAGAGCAAAAAGACTTTTGTCATCAACCACCCTTACCGTTGAGGAAGTGTCTGCAAAATGTGGGTATTCCAATGTTTATGGGTTTATGAGGCAGTTTAAAAAATACTGTGGACAGACTCCCACAGAATACAGAAAAAGCTTATAAAAAAACAGCGTTGTCACTTTTTATGATGGCAACGCTTATATTTTTGCACAAAAAATCACCAAAATCAGCTAAATATGTTATTGTGACATGCCGATTTTTACTGTATAATATATTCATAACATCAGTATAAAGGAGAATTATATATGGCTAATCCTATTTTACCTCTCTGGGAATACATTCCTGACGGTGAACCGAGAGTTTTTGGTGACAGAGTTTACATTTACGGGTCACACGACAGAGCAGCTTGCAGCGAATTCTGTGACTTTAAATTAAAGGTATGGTCTGCATCAGTTGATAATCTTAACGAATGGGTTTGTCACGGTCACAGCTTTCACACAAGAGATGACCACGACCACAAGTCTGATACTGCTGAATGGACAGACAGAGAGCTTTATGCACCGGATGTAATTGAAAAAGACGGTAAATATTATCTTTACGCATACATAGTAGGTTCAAAGGGCTGTGTTGGTGTAAGCGACAAGCCTGAAGGCCCTTTTAAGCTTCATTCAAGATACAAATACACACCTGGAAACGAAGGCGACGACGGAATTTACAACGACTCCGGTGTACTTGTTGACGACGACGGAAGAGTATATATCTACTATGGATTTACAGAGTCCTATATGAATGAAATCAATCCTGAAAATATGTACGAAATCATTGACGGAAGTTTAAAGGCACACGTTATTGACGATACAGATAATGCACCTGAAGAACAGCGTTTCTTTGAGGCAAGCAGTCCGAGAAAAATCAACGGAAAATACTATATGATTTATTCCCCAAGAAAAGGCAGCAGACTTGCTTATGCTATTTCTGACAGTCCGACAGGACCTTTTGAATACAAGGGTTACATTGTTGACAACAGTGTGGACTTCCCTGGTGGAAACAATCACGGGTCTGTTTGTTGCATAAACGGACAGTGGTATATTTTCTATCACAGAATGACGAATAATTCAATAATGTCAAGACGTGCTTGTGTTGAAAAAATTAATATACTTTCAGATGGTACTATACCACCTGTTGAGATGACTTCGCTGGGATTTGAGAATGCTTTAAGCCCTTACAAGGAGACACCTGCCGAAATCGCCTGCGTGCTGAAAGGTGGCTGTTTTATTACTGAAATTGACCTTTTGAGAAGAACAATCACCAATATTAAAGACAAAAATATAATTGGTTATAAATATTTCGATTTTGGTAACGATTTCTCAACAAATACAATGGAATTATGTCTTAAAATCAAAGGAGCAGGAAGCAAATCAAAGCTTCATATTCTTATAGATAATTATGAGAATGGAGAAGAAATTGGTTGTGGGGAAATTGGTACTTCTGACGGAATATATCGCATCAGAGTCAAAAATGTTAATGGTCGTCACGCTGTTTTCTTTAAAACTGAGGTTGACATTGAAGGCTGGACTGCACCATACTTTAAGGAAAAATGCTTGTTTGAGCTTGATTCCTTTGTATTTATCAAGTAAGGAGAATGTTTATGAGGTTAGGAAGAATTGCTTCACTTTTGACAGCACTTGCATTAAGCGTTAGTGTTTTTGCAACAGGCTGTTCAAAGGACGAAAAAGACAAGGAAAAGAAAACTACAACTACTGCTGTTGCTAAGGGTGACGTACCTACAAAGGACGACGGCTCTGTACAGAAGGAGCTTACTGCCCTTGAAGTTGTTAAGGAAATGGGTAACGGCATAAATCTTGGCAATACTATGGAGGCTTA
>JAFTNX010000077.1 GCA_017451665.1 Oscillospiraceae bacterium
AAAACAAAGGTTGCGCTCATAAAGGAATTTGACAAGGTGCTTTCACTTGACCTTATTGACAAGGCTTTGAAGCTTTGTGAAAATGATGGTGGTGAAGAAGAAATTCCTGCTGACATTATGGAGCTTGTGGAAAAGAGAAAGCAGGCAAGAGCTGAAAAGAATTTTGCTTTAGCTGATATGCTCCGTGACGAAATCGCAGGCATGGGTTATGTAATTGAAGAAACAAGACAGGGTACAAAAATCCGTAAGAAGTAGAAAGGAAAGGTTATGGCAATTCCAAACAAATCACTCACACCTCCTGCCTCATCAAGAGCGCAGACATATTCCAAGGTGTTTAAAGTAGCGCTTATTGTATTTGCATTTTTTGTGGTATTTCTCATTTTTCTTGTACCTTTTTCAGGGGACAAGATAAACTACGAGGAGGCTGATTTTGTTCAGCTTGAAGAGCCTGATGACGACGCAACGGTTGTTGTTTTTGAAACAACAGAAGGGACATTCAAGGCTGTTTTATACGAGGACAAAGCACCAAAATACTGTGAATACTTCAAAAAGCTTGTTAAAGACGGTTATTTTGATGACACATATGTATGCTCGATTTTAAGAAACGAAAACGGCGACAACGCCGGTTTTATCGGTGGAAGCAAAACTAAAGACGGGCTTGCAAATGATGATTCAAACACAAAAATGACAAAAATCGAAGTTTCTGCTGACCTTTTACCTATCAAAGGGAGTTTGTGTTCACTTGTCAAGCAGGGTGGAATTTTCACAAAGTCAAAGGCAGGCTCTGTTATTACATTTTTAAACGACGTTTCTGACGATGAACAGCTTGACAAAAACCTCGAAGAAAACGGTGACCACAACGGTCTTGGCAGAGTAACAGAGGTATTCAAAAAGCATGGTGGCGTGCCTAACTACTTACAGATGTACACTATTTTCGGGCAGGTTTATGACGGTTGGGACGTTATTGAAAAAATCTCATTGGCAACCATTGTTGACGAAGGGGTTTCTGACGACGAAGAGGGCAAAAACTATCAGCCTGTTAATGAAATCAAATTCAAGAAGGTTTATCTTTCAACCTACAAAAAGCACAAGGAAAACGGCTACGTTATTCCTACAAAATAAAAAAACAAAACCCACCTGAAAAGGTGGGTTTTTATTTTGGATAAGTTTATTCTTCTCTCATCTTAGCAAAGCAGTCGCTGCAGTAAACCGGCTTATCCTCTCTTGGCTTGAAAGGAATCTTAGCTTCGCCACCGCAAGCTGCACATGTAGCTGTGAAAAATTCTCTTGCACCCTTTGTTGCGTTCTTACGAGCGTCTCTACAAGCCTTACATCTCTGTGGCTCGTTTTCGAAACCTTTTTCTGCGTAGAACTCCTGTTCGCCTGCTGTGAATACAAATTCGTTTCCACATTCTTTGCAGACTAATGTCTTGTCTTCGTACATAATGATTTACCTCACTTAAAAATTGTGCCTGGTCGGACTTCCACCGACACCTTTGACCCCTTTGTTGTACAACGCTCTGGAAATTAAGCTACATGGCCATATATATTAAAAGGCTCTCCCCTTTTAATTACTATTCTCCCCGTCAAGGACAGCTTTAAGCTTTTTCCTCACTCTCTGCATAGCATTATCTACATTTTTTGTGGTCATAGAAAGCTCCTTGGCAATTCCCTCATAGGACTTACCCCTGACGTATCTATCAAACACTTCCCACTCGGTTTTACTGAGCCTTTTTGAAATTATCTCCATAAGCTCGCCCACTCTCACCTTATCCACCACAGAAAATTCCGGATTAACGTCATACTTATCGTCCTGAATTTCCTCAGTAATTTCATCTGTGGCAAGTGGTTTTTTTCTTAGTGCTGAAAGTATTTTATTTCTTATACAGACATTAGCGTAGGTTGTAAACTGTGCGCCCTTTGACTCGTCATAAGTCTTTACAGCGTCGCACAATCCCATAAGTGCCTCTTGTGAAAGGTCACTCACCTCGTCTATGGAAATTGCCATTGACGAAACAGTATTCTGGATATTTTTCATATAAAGGCATATAAGTTCAGAAAGTGCGTCCTTATCATTTTTAGCTTCAAGAGCAAGTTTCTGAGCCTTATTTGAAAAGCCATTCCCGTTATTCTTCATAGCATTTCCTTTCAGTCTGTTTAAATAATAACATTATTATCATTATTTGTCAAGCAAAATTACAATATTTCTCTACAAAAAATTAAATAAATATTCAGTATATTCGTAAAAAGTCATAAAAATTTGCAATTGATGTTAAATAATATGATACATCAAGCTAAATTTTAGCATATTCCTCTCTGCCCTGAGAGAACAGGTCATTCCCATAGCAGTCATTAGCCACGACCAGTGGAAAATCCTCAACGAAGAGTTCCTTAACCGATTCACAGCCAAGTTCATCAAAAGCAACAACCTTACATGACTTTATACACTTACAAGCGAGTGCGCCTGCCCCACCGGTAGCACAAAGATAGAGTGCGTTATTTCTCTTTACGGCGTCTCTCACCTGTTGATTTCTCTCGCCCTTACCAATCATAGCCACGAGTCCCATATCAAGCAGTCGAGGTGCAAATTTATCCATTCTGCCGCTTGTTGTCGGGCCACAGCTACCTATTGGTTTATCGTCAGGAGCAGGAGTCGGGCCTGCGTAATAGATAACAGCATTTTCAATTTCAACAGGGAGTTTCTCTCCCTTATCGAGAAGTTCAAAAAATCTTTTATGGGCAGCATCTCTTGCAGTATAGACAATTCCCGTAAGCAGAATTTTATCGCCAGTTTTTAATGTTTTTGCAACGTTTCTGAGTTCGTCGCAATTAACCTTTAAAATTTCAGACATAGTATCAATCCTTTTAAAACAAATGCTCACTGTTTAAAATAACCAGTGAGCATGTATTTTTACTTTTTCCATTTTTCAAGGAATTCCTCATCGGACATTTTTCCATTAGCGTTTGTCTTAGCTTCAAGCTCCTTTGTAAGAGCTGAAAGCATATCAAGGTCAAAGCTCTTTGAAAATGTTGCCGGCTTTGGAGATTCCGTTTCAACCGGTGTTTCTTCAACAGGTTCAACCGTTTTTTCTGCCTCCTGTTCAGCAGCCGCCTCAGCCTCAGCGTCAGCAAGCAGTTTTGCAAGGTAAGCCTGCGCAGCCTCCACATCATCAGCGCTATATGTACCTGATGTTTCTTCAGCCGGCTCCTCCTTTACAGGTTCAGCAACGATTTCTTCCTCCTGAACAATCTCTATTTTTTCAGGCATTGGTTCCGGCTCAGGAATTTTAATCTCCTCAACCTTAACCGGTTCAGGCTTTACTTCCTCAACCTTTGGTTCTTCTACCTTCTTAGGTTCTTCAACCTTATTTACCTCTGCCTTTTCAGATTTCTTATTTGTATAATTGTTATTTCCTCTCTCGGAAACACCACTTCCTTTCACATCATAATTAAAATTTACGTTATCATTTACAAGTCCGAGGCCCTCAGCAACGAGTTCCTTAGTATTATCAATCTTAACCATATTTTCGCCGAACAATTCTCTGAATGTATCAGAAAGCTTAGCAATATTAGCTTCAAGAGCTGTATATTCAGCCTTAACTGATGCTCTGAGTCCTGCTGACTTTTCTCTGATTGTAGCTGCTTCATTCTTAGCGTTTGTAATTGTAGCTTCAGCCTGAGCGTTTGCATTCTTAATTGTAGCATCAGCCTGAGCATTTGCGCTTGAAATTGTTGTTGCAGCCTGTGTATTAGCATTTTCAACAATGCTTGCAGCCTGTGTATTAGCATCTTCAAGAATCTGGTTCTGAAGCTCCTTAGCGTCGTCTTCCATCTTCTTAGCAGCCTTCTTAGCTTCTGTTACAACTGCGTCAGCTGACTTCTTAGCTTCCATAAAGAGAGCACCCATATCAAATGCTGTGCTGTCTCCGCCACCTGCAGCTGCGTTTGCTTCTGCGTCAGCGAGCTTTTCCTTAAGGACTTCGATTTCATTCTTGAGTGAAGTAATCTGTGAATCCTTTTCAGTTACGTCGCTTTCATAGTTTGCAACCTGGAGCTTAAGTGTATCATTTGAAGCCTGAAGTTCGGAAATTTTGCTCTTTCCTTCATCAAGTCTTGCCTCAAGTTCTTCTTTACCTGAGAAATTCTGAACTTCTCCACTTTCGAGTGAAGAAATCATTCCATCTTTTTCTTTAACTTCAGCTTCAAGTCTGTAGATATCTGACAGAAGTGTATCGATATACTGCAGAGTTTCCTTCTTATCGAAGCCGCCGAAGTTAACCGTTTTTAAATAAACGTTTTCAGCCATTAGTCTGAACCTCCCAATCAATAATATTATATTTCTATTGATACCTCATAATTGTATCACACAAGTTAATATTTTGCAATACCTTGAAGCATCAATTTTAATTTTTTATTAAAATTATACAAATTTATTTTTTCTTTTTTAGCAAAAAGAACGCAACAACTCCCGTTATTATCACCGAAATCAGCGTTGGGAACCATGTATGCGCTATCGGTAAACCCTTAGTATTCATACCATAAAAGCTATAAATCATCGTCGGAATTGCCATTATAATAGTAATTGTAGTAAGTCTCCACATTACCATATTCAAATTATTGGATGTTACTGACGCAAAAGCGTCCATCATACCTGACAGAATTCCCGAATAGATATTAGCCATTTCGATAGCCTGTTTAACTTCAATAAGCACGTCCTCAAGCAAATCCTGGTCTTCCTCATAGAGTTTAATAACTCTGCCTCTTAAGATTTTTTCAAGTGTCACGTCGTCGGCTTTAAGTGAAGTTGTAAAATAGACAAGTGACTTTTCAAGTCCAAGAAGCTGGATAAGTTCTCTATTCTGCATAGAGCCGTGAAGCTGTTGTTCGAGAGCGTTACTGATTTTATCAATTTGTTTCAGGCACTGCAGAAATCTTGCAGTAATTCTCAAAAGGAGCTGAAGAACAAATCTTGTTTTAAGGTTTGTCTGAAGTCCCTTGACAACTCCCGATGACAAATCTGTAAGCACAGGGTTATCCTTTGATGAAATTGTAAACACATAGCTATCCGTAATTATAATACCGATAGGCAGAGTATAATACAAAATAGTATTCTCAGCCTGGGTTTCAGCATAAGGGGTATCGACGATAATAAGAGTCTGGTTATCCTCTATCTCCACACGGGAGCTTTCTTCCTCGTCGAGAGAAGATTTCACAAAGCCTGTATCCAGTCCGAATTCCTCAATCAGCTTCTCGATTTCAGCCTGAGTAGGCTCAACCACTGAAATCCAGCTTCCAATCTGAGGTTCTTCTGTTACTGTCAAGGCATTTGAGCAGGTCTTGTAGTAAGTAATCACACCTATCATTCCTTTCCTATCGGGGAGAGGAACGCTTACTACCTTTTAAAAAAGCGTATTCTCCACGATACTTATTTTAAATTGTTCCCGAGGGGGTCCGCTTTCATAAAAGCACCAGCCTTTCTTAAAATTAGTTTTTGAAAAAACTATTAGTAACATTATAGCACAAAGTTTCATTTATTGCAAGGCTTTTTTAAATTTAATGAACAAAAGTGATGAATTTACGCCATTTTTATATGTAAAGTAAATTTGCTTTACAGCGAAAACGGTTGATTGTTGCCATACAGGCAACAAAAAAGAGCAGGATTTTCCTGCTCTTAATTCTTTTTAATCAGTCGGCAAAGCCGACACAATAATTGTCAATTGTCAATTGTCAATTAACTAGCGTCACGCTGATTATGAGTTAAGGATTCCGAAGATGTTGTCGTAGATATCTGTGTTACCAGGAGCCTTAACGCCTGCATTTGCAAGAGCTTCAGCTTCAACAACAGCAGCATCACCGTTATCAAAATCAACAAAATCAGATGCGATAACTGTAACGAAGATTTCGTCGTCGCCGTCTTCAATATAGTCAACACCAGTGATGATGTTTGCGTTAGGGTCAGCCTCATTTGTAAGGAGGTCTGTGAGTTCAGCAAGGTCAACAGTTGTAACATCGTCTGACATAACAACATTAAGGAGAAGTCTTCTTGCACCCTTGATTGATGTTTCAAGAAGTGGGCTTGTGATAACCTGCTTAGCAGCATCCTTAGCCTTTTCCTTACCCTGACCGTGACCCATAGCCATATGAGCATAACCTGCGCACTTCATAATTGATGTAACGTCAGCAAAGTCAACGTTGATAAATCCGTCTCTGAGAATGAGGTCAGCAATTGACTTAACACCTGTCTTAAGTACATCGTCAGCCATAGCGTATGCCTGTCTCATTGTAATCTTAGCATCGTTATCCATAAGCTTCTGGTTTGGAATAACGATAAGTGAGTCAACATTTTCAAGGAGCTTCTTAATTCCCTTTTCAGCCTGCTCCATCTTTCTCTTTCCTTCAAAAGCAAATGGCTTTGTAACTACTGCTACTGTGAGCTTTCCAAGCTCCTTAGCAATTTCAGCTACAACCGGTGCAGCACCTGTACCAGTTCCACCGCCCATACCAGCTGTAATAAATACCATATTGCAATCTCTGAGTGCTTCTGCAATATCTTCCTTTGTTTCCTGAGCTGACTGTTCGCCAACTTCAGGGTTTCCTCCTGCTCCAAGTCCCTGTGTGAGCTTTGGACCAATCTGGATAGTCTGAGTAGCCTGTGAACGATTGAGTGCCTGTACGTCTGTGTTTACAGCGATATAATCGATGTTACCCTTAACACCTTCAGCTACGATACAGTTAAGAGCGTTTCCGCCGCCACCGCCGACACCTACTACAATAATCTTTGCACCGTTGTTGTTCATCTGCACATTCTGAAACATTTTTTACAGCCTCCTATTTTTTATCTTGAGTATCTAATTTTTATCTGAAAATTTGCGCTATTAAAGATACTACTATATTATCATATTTCATTCCCTTTTGCAAGGGGTTTTTAAAAATTTATCGCAGTTTTTTTCACTTTTTACGAAAAAATACCCGATTTTTTAAACAAGGTGACAGGAATTTACCTTTACAGACAAAATTATCCTTCGTTTTCAGAATTTTCTGTAAAGCCTTCTACCTTGTCAGGTGTGAATTCAGTCTGCTGGCTCTTATCCTTGGCAATTGCTGAAATTCCACTTGTTGCAGAGTGATAAATGAGTGTTCCCTCATAATCTGCACCGAAGGTTCTTTCAACAGATTCAATAACTGCCCTGACATATCTAAGCTTATACGGAATATCCATTGAGCTTCCTATACGGATTTCAATTCTGTCCTTATAAAAAAGTCTGATGTCTGTTCTGTCGGAAAGGTCGATTTTTAAAATTCCGTCAAACTTCATTCCCTCGATATTTTCAGTAAGCTCTGTGAGAATTCTCGCTTTGAGGTTATCCTCTGATTCAAGCTTTGCACCAGGCTTTGTATCCTTGATTTCAAATCCGTCAACAACAAGCAGGTTATCCTGTGGTGAAATTTTATCATTTTCAAGAATTTTACCACTTTCGGAGATAATAAAATATCTTCCGTCCTGCAAAATATTATATTTAGGAACTGCTTCCTTGATAGTAATTTCAAGCTTTGACGGGAGTTTTCTTCTTACCTTTACCTCGTCAGCATAAACCATCATTTTTGAAAGTCTTTCTTCAATCCCCTTGATATCCGTTCTGAAAAGGTTATCGCCTTTACTTACAGTTGAGGCATAAAGAATGCTTTCCTTAGCGTAATAGGTTGAGCCTGTTACCTTTATTTCGTCAATTCTGAAAAAGACGAAGTTTGACAGAAAATAAGCCGCAAAAACAACTATTACTACCACAACTATATAATAAAGCGTCATATTACTTTTTCTGCGACGGCGTCTTACAGGTGGTCGTGGTCTTTGCTGACTACTTGTAGTCGGCTCTCTGACTATTCGCCTTGTACCGTTTGGTTCGTTCATAGTTTTTTCTCCTTGTATTTTACTGAAAAAATCAGATTGTTAGCAATATTTATGATTTTTGCATAAGATGAACTATTGATAAAAAAGGGGGAAATCCTATGCAAAAGCTGGTCATAAGCGGTGAAAAGAAAATATCTGGTGAAATTTCTGTTCAGGGAGCTAAAAATTCCGCTTTGCCTTTACTTGCAGGATGTGTGCTTGCAAGGGGTGAAACTGTTTTACATAACTGTCCCCGACTAAGTGATGTTTTTGCCAGCACAAGAATTTTAACGCATCTTGGTTTCAGGTGTCGTCGTGAGGGCGACAGCGTAATTATATCTTCCGACACCATTTCACGCTCTGACATTCCCGAAGAGCTAATGCGTGAAATGAGGTCGTCAATTGTATTTTTAGGTGCAATCATCGGTCGCTGTGGGAAATGCTGTTTATCATTCCCGGGTGGTTGTGAATTAGGGCCACGTCCCATTGACATGCACATAAGTGCTTTGAAGCAGATGGGTGTAAGCATCTGTGAGGAATACGGAGTTTTATGTTGTGAAGCCCAGAAAGGCATTCACGGGGCAAAGATAACTCTTTCATTCCCGTCGGTAGGAGCTACCGAAAACATTATGATGGCAGCAGTTCTTGCAAAGGGTGAAACCGTCATAAGAAACGCTGCACGAGAGCCTGAAATCTGTGACCTTGCAGAATTTTTAAATGCCTGTGGTGGCAGGGTTTATGGTGCAGGAACAAGCACCATAACAATTTCAGGGGTAAATGAGCTGAGAGGTTGCGAGCATCGTGTTATGTCAGACAGAATTGTGTGTGCCACATATCTTGGCGCAGCTGCCATAACCGGTGGCGAAGTCAATGTCAGGGGTGCAAGACCTGAGGACATTGAAGCTATACTATCTGTTTTTGAGGAAATGGGCTGTTGTGTTTATCCATACCGTGACAGCATTTATATGAGCTGCCACAAGCCGTTAAGGTCTGTAAAAACAATACGCACAATGCCATATCCCGGTTTTCCCACAGATGCACAGTCGATTATGCTTGCTGTTTTATCAAAAGCAAAAGGCACATCTGTTATGGTTGAAAACATTTTTGAGAGCAGATACCGACAGGTAGGTGAGCTTGTCCGAATGGGTTGTATGATAAAAACCGAAGGCAAGGTAGCCATAATTGAAGGTGTAAAAAAGCTATACGGCGCAAGGGTGGTTGCCACCGACCTCAGAGGTGGGGCGGCACTTGTACTTGCAGGGCTTTCTGCTCAGGGTGAAACGGTAATTTCAAACATAAAGCTCATTGACCGAGGTTATGAGTCAATTGAAAATGCCCTTTCATCAATAGGTGCTGACATCAGGCGAGTTACAGAAGGCTTTTGATAACTCCGTAAATTCTGTCGTGAGTATCAGCGATATGAAGTTTCTTTGCGTTTTGCGAAAACTCTTCCATTTTCTGTGGATTATTTATAAGCTTTTCAACTTCTGAAATAAACTTCTTTTCGTCGAGATTTTTTTCTTCGATAACAATTCCTGCACCTGCTTTTTCAAGCACCATACCGTTATGATACTGGTGATTTTCTGCTACCATTGGTGAAGGAATAAGAATTGAGCCACGTCCTACTGCTTCGATTTCAACGAGGGTAGATGCGCCACAGCGTGAAATTATCAAATCGCAGGCTGACATACAAAGTGGCATATTGATATATGATGAAATCTGAAGGCGTGGGTTATCCTTAACCTTTACGCCGTCATTTTTCAGCTTTTCGATATAGTTTTCATAGTCCTTATATGTACCGTATGAATGGATATGATAAACGTCGATATTATTTTCCTGATACCATTTAAGAAGTTTTGCAACGTTATTGTTGATTGTTCTTGCGCCAAGGCTTCCGCCTGCTGAAAGAATAACTGTTGCGTTTTCAGGAATACCAAGCTGTTTTCTTGCTTCGCTTTTTGAAACTGTGGCAAAAGCCTTTCTTACAGGAAGTCCTGTAACAGTAGTCTTATCCTTTACGCTTTCGTCAAGGTTTTTTGTTTCCCTGACTGTAAGCATAATCTTGTCAACGTCCTTTGAAAGAAGCTTTGTTGTAACTCCTGCAAAAGCATTAGCCTCGTGAATGGCTGTTTTAATTCCCATTTTAGCAGCCTTTCTCACGACAGGGCCGCTGACGTATCCTCCTGTACCTATTACAAGGTCAGGTGAAAAATCCTTGATAATCTTTTTTGCTCTGCTTCCTGACATAGCAAGGTAGCCCACAGCCTGAAAATTTCTCACGATATTTTCAAGATTTATCT